>DASYSS010000081.1 GCA_036003045.1 Gemmatimonadaceae bacterium | reverse complement strand
ATCAACGCTAATTATACAGCGTCGTTAGGCTGCGAAAATGTGCTAAAGACTGCAATGCAAACGTTGTGTAATAACGAAGAGACCGCTGGCGCGAAAGCGCAAGTGGCCGTGAATCAGGCACTTAGTTTCGGCGCGTTTTGGGTCCTGGTGCATTAAGCTGCGAAGGGCTCGCAGTGTTGCGCGCGAGAATGGTCGGGTTTGGGCCGAGCGGCGTGGAAGGGAGGTATCGGTGGTCGCGAAGGTCGGTGCTCGGGCCACTCAGGGCCCCGACGGCGAGCGGTGGCTCGGTCCATCACAGCGCGTCCGCCGGGCTGCGAACGCCGAGCGCGCCGCGGTTCAGGACGTGGGTGTAGATCATCGTCGTCCTCACATCCGTGTGGCCCAACAACTCCTGCACCGTGCGGATGTCGGCGCCGGATTCGAGCAGGTGGGTCGCGAACGAGTGGCGGAGGGAATGACAAGATGCGCGCTTCGGGATGCGGGCGGCGTCGACGGCGGCCTTGAAGGCACGCTGGATCGCGGTCGCGTGCACGTGGTGCCGGCGGCGCACGCGGTGGTCGTCGACGAAGGTTCGCGCGGCGGCGAAGACGAATTGCCAGCGCCAATCCGTGTCGGCGCCCGGAGTCTTGCGCAGTAGAGCGCTGGAGATGCCCGTCGTCCGCACGTCGGTACGCCGGTCCAAGGCGATTTCGCGTTGTCGCGCATCGAGGTGACGGCGAAGCGCGGGAATGCACGACTCGGCGAGGGGAGTCCGGCGATCCTTGCCTCCCTTTCCATCTCGAATGACGATCTCGCGGCGGTCGATGTCGACGTCCTTGACGCGAAGGGTGACGCATTCGGTGAGTCGCAGACCGCCGCCGTACATCAGCTGCGCGCAAAGACGGATTGGGTCCTTGAGGTGCTCGAGAATCGCGCGCACCTCGGCCTGACTCAGAATCACCGGCACGCGGCGCGATTGTTTCGCCGGCACGACGCCGTCGACTCGCAGGAGGCCCTGCTTCAACACGCGGTCGTACAAGAACTGGAGGGCCGCCAACGCTTGGTTCTGTGTCGCCGCGGAGACGCCGGCTTCGGTCGCGAGCGACGACAGAAAGTCGCGCACGTGCTCGGCGCCGAGGTCTTTGGGATGCCGCCGCCCATGATGCAGGATGAATCGACGGATCCACTGGACATAGGCGCTCGCGGTTCGCGTGCTGTACCGCCGCTCGCGCAAGACGCGCCGAACGATCTCCATCAGCCGGAGCGACTTCGTCGGATCGGGCGGGCCGTCCAGATGCGACGGCGGGACGAGTGGGAGCACGCTCCCAATCTCGTCCCGCGTCTCAAAACTTCGTCGTCATTTTCGCGCTCGCCGGATCGTGCGATTCCCGGCGAGCGCCGTGCGCAACGGCTACTTCGACACCGCCGCCAACCGCTTGATCTCCACCGACAACGACTTCACGCGCGCTTGATCCTTCGCGCCCGCGACATCGCCGTCCACCACCGTCGCGAGCTTGGTCAGCGACGCGCCGCGTGCGGCGCCGGTCTCCTTCTCCGCGTCGTCGAGCGCTTTCGCGATGGCCGTCGTGCGCGCGGCCGAGAGACCCTTGTCGCGCACGAGCTGGTCGAGATAGCTGCGCACGACGGGGAACGCCGCGGGCCAGACGATGTGCGGCTGGCTCTGCGGATTGTACTCCGTGAACCGCACCAGCTTTGCCGCCGCGAGCTCGTTAGCCGAGAGCTTGTCGCTCGGCACGAGCTCGAGGACGTCGAAGCCGCGCGCGAGCTCGGAGGAATAGATGTAGCCGTTCCAGTAGTAGGCGCCCCACGAGCCGCCGATCGTGTTGCGGAAACGATTGCCTCCCGCGCCACGGGCCGTTCCGCCGGCAGGCGTCGCGGCGTTCGAGGCATTCGCGACGTTGCCCGCCGGACTGCCCGCGGCGACGACCTTCATCGAATCTTCAGGCGTGTCGACGGGACCCCGATCGAAGTACGCGACCTCGAAGGGATGATCGGGATCGGTGAAATCGCTCACGTCGATGCCGCCCTGATACCAACCCTGCACCATCAGGTCGCGGCCCGGCACCGGAATGAGTCCGCCGTTGTGCGACACGCAGTTCTCCTTGTCGCTCTGCGCCGTCGGAATCTTGAAGTACGCGTGCTGCGTGTACTTCTTGTCCTTGCTGATCGTGAGGATCGCGTTGCCGCCCATTTCCATCATGCTCGTCTTCTGGCAGTTGGGCGACGTGCCGCCGCCCCACTCGTCGGTGAACACGACCTTCGAGGCGTCGTTGCTGAACACCGCCGTGTGCCAGAGCGAGAAGTTCGTGTCGGCCTGGGCGGCGATGCGCACGGGCTTTTCGGGATTCGAGATGTCGACGAGCAGGCCATAGCTCGCGCACGCGCCGGCGAGCAAATGCATCTCGGGGTACGCCGTCACGTCGTGACAATTCCAGGGACCGTTTGACGGATCCGGCCGATAGCCGAAAGCCGCTCTTGCTTGCGCTTGCGCATCGGCTGGCGCATTGCCACCACCCGCCGCCCCCCGCGTGCCGCGGCTGGCCTGGGCATCACGACGCGCGGTGCTCTGCGCCGCCTGACCGAGTCCGGTGAAAATGCGCGCGCCACCGACCACCGTGGCGTTCTCCGGATGCGCGAGCGGCACCTTGATGATGTCGAGGCGATAGAGCGAGTTCGTCGTGTCCGCCGGGTCGGTGCCGTTGTTGCACCCCGCGAGCTCCACCGACGGACGCGCCCCCTGACTTCCGCTCACGTAGAGGTAAACGATGCCCTTGTTCTTGGGATCGGGGACCAACGTATGCGTGTGCGATCCTTTGCACGTCTCGACGTTCTTGATCAGCTTCGGCGCCTTCGGATTCGACACGTCGTAGATGCGGACGCCCGACATGTGCGACGTGTGATCGGTCGAATCCTTGATCCCGCCCTTCGCGCAGTCCTTGCGATTTCCGCCGCTTTCGGCCGAGATGAAGAGCAGGTGACCCACGATCGTCGGGTCGCCCTGCGCCGTGACGCAGACGACCGTTGCGACCAACGTCGGCTTCGCCGGGTTCTTCACATCCCAGATCATGAAGCCCGAGAAGTTGCCCTGGTAGACGTAGTGGTCGCGGAACGCGATGTCCGAATTGATGAACGTGAGCCCCGACGTCGAGTCGAACTGCGGCGGCTTGGGCGAGAACGAGACGAGCTTCATCCCGCTCTGCGCGATGCCCGCGTCGAGCTTGCCGGGTTTGAGTCCGTTGCGCGGATCAGGCGCGGTCGGATACGTCTGCGCGATCAGCGCCGGCGCCCAAGACAGCACGAGAGCGGCGGCGAGCGTGAGCGTCCTGCGAGCGGTTCCCATCAGTCGAAGCTCCAGTAGGGAAGTGGTTCAGAAGTGCTTCAGTTGCTCTTCAGTTGCTCTTCAGTTGCTCGACATTTCGTCGAGCATGGCGTGCATCGTTCCTATCTCGGCGGTCTGCACCGTCTGGACGTCATTCGCAAACACTGAAACGTCCACATCCTGGCCGGCGAGCGGTGTCGCGAAGAGATCCGACACCATCTTGAGCGCGCCCTCGTGGTGCTGGATCATGAGCGTGAGAAACTCGCGGTCGAAGTCGACGCCCTTCGCCGCGTCGAGATCCTTGAGCTGCTGCGCGGAGAGCATGCCCGGCATCTGCATGTGGCGCCACGACGACGTGTCGGGAGCGGACTGGCCGTTGCGCACCAACCAATCCTGCATCAGCCGGATCTCGGCGATCTGCGACTGGTCGATCTTGGTCGCGAATTTGAGCACGCGCGGGTTGGCGCCGTGCGCCTTCGCCATGCGCGACATGTAGATCGCCTGCGCGTGGTGCGCGATCATGCCCTGCATGAAATGCACGTCGGCCGCGGTGAACACCGCGCCGGCGGGAATCGTCACCGGCGCGGCCATGTCGGCCATCGACTGCTGCACGACCGGCTTGTCGGCTGCTTTGCTCGTCGTGCACGCGAAGAGGCCCGGGAGCACGAGGCCTAAGGCGAATCTTTTGGACGTAAACATGGGTACGGTAGTCTGGGACCAACGGGATACGATACGGGCCGGACCGGCTGTCCGCCACGGCTTCCGCGCACCCGCAAACTTCAGCTATGCCGAATCCAGACGCACCCCGTTCCCCAGACACCCCGCGCCGCAGGCGCCTGTCGCCAGCCGCGATCGCGGCGCGCATCGGCCTGTACTTCGTCGCCGGGTGGGGCACCATCGCCGCGCTCGCCGTCGGACTGTTCCCGGGAGCTCTCTGGGTGACGCTCGCGCTCGCGGCCTACTGCATCGTGCCGTTCGTGCTGCTGATCCGGTGGCGAGGTTGGCCGTTTTATCCGAACGCAGCCTTCCGCCTGCTTGTGATCCGTCCGGTCCTCTACGGCAACCTGATGCTGCCGCTCGTCGCCGGCGCCGGGCTCATCGGCGCGCTCGGCGGAGCCGTCTTCGGTCACGCGCTGTTCGCGGGCCGCGCGTTCGCGCTCGTCGTCCTCGTGGCGCTGGCGATTCTTCTCTTTGCCGGGTACATCGGCTCGAAATGGCTCGTCGTGCGACACGTCGACGCCTTCGTGCCCGACCTACCGCCGAGCTTCGACGGTCTCAAGATCGGCCAACTGTCGGACCTGCACATCGGCCCGCACACGTCCCGTCGCTTCATCGATCGAGTCGTGCGCGCGACGCACGCGTTGTCGCCCGACCTCATCGCGATCACCGGCGACCTCATCGACGATCGCGCCGAAGACGTGGCGGTCTACGCCAAGCTGCTCGGCTCGCTCTCGGCGCCGTCGGGCGTGTTCATGATTCCCGGCAACCACGACGTGTACGCCGGCTGGGACGACGTCGAAGACGCGTTGCGACAAGCGAAGCTCGGCACGGTCCTCGTGAACGAAACGCACGTGGTGCGACGCGGACGCGAGACGATCGTGCTCGTCGGAACCGGCGACCCGGCCGGCGGCCGCCGAGGAACTTCACGCGCCGCGCCCGACATCGATCGCGCGCTCGCCGGAGTTTCCGAAGACGCGACCGTCGTCGCGTTCGCGCACAACCCGTCGCTCTGGCCGTCGCTCGCCAAACGCGGAGTCGCGCTCACGCTCAGCGGACACACGCACTGGGGACAGTTCGCGCTGCCCATGCTCGGCTGGAGTCTCGCGTCGCCGTTTCTCGCGCACGCGATGGGGGCGCACACGAGTGAGGACGGGGACGCGGTGCTCTACATCAGTCCGGGGACGGGGTACTGGGGGATTCCGTTTCGGATTGGGGCGCGGCCCGAGGTGACCTTGGTGACGTTACGGCGCGCGACGGCGGCGGCGGCCGCGGTGCATCGCGCGAGGTCGGTGCCGCGTGCGGTGCGACGGAGGCGGCAGACCAGCATCGAGGGTACCGCATCGAGGTAGTTCAGTTGACTGCGGAGCTGCCGTCTTACGCCTTCTTCTCGAGCGCGCGAGTCAGCAACGACTCCCATACCGCATCGACGGCCTCGATCGATTCCGTGGCGACCGCCGCGCCTTCGCGTCGGTTGGTCAGCCGCCGATGATTCCTCTCGTAATGCTCGCGATACCGCCCCGTCGCGGCTTCGCGCGAAAGATTCTTGGCGTACCATCCGGCCACCATCGTGATCGTCTCGACGGTCCATTGCGTCGCCGGCAGCGAACCGTCCTCGTATTTCAGCACCAGCTCCCATTCCGAGGATCGGAACTCCGCGGTGAGCGTCATCGGGTCGGTCACGTGTCAGTCCTCGCAGCAGGTGGGTTCAACGGTCCAATCAAGATCGGGGGAATTCCACTACTCGGCTAGTCCTGACACGAAACGCGTCAGCCCGTCAGCTCGGTCGTCATCTCGATCATCGTCTTGCGGAATCCGACACTCTCGAACAGGCGCTGGGCCGCGGCGTTTTGCGTGGCCGTGCTGAGCACGACTTGCCTGGAGCCGTGGCCTTTCAAGAACGCTAAAGCCGCCTCGACGAGTTGCCGGCCGACACCGTGCTTGCGATGCGCCGGATCGACGACGACGTCGTACAGCACGCCGGCGGGTCCGCGCAGCGACATGTAGTCGCGTCCTTCGACGCCGGCGTACGTGTAGCCGATGACCTCGCCCGCGTCGTCGGCGACCAGAACGCAAATCGACGGCTTGTCGAGTTGAGTCCCGAGGAACCACGAGTAGCCTCCCTCGGTCTCCGCCGTCGCCGAGATGAATCGCTTGGCGTCGAAGTCGTGGTGCGCGCGGACGAGGAGCGCGCCGAGCCGACCGAGTGCGGGAAGGTCGGCGGCGGTCGCCGGTCGGATCCTGACCACTACCGAGGGCGCGACATCGACCAGACGTCGTTGCGATAGATGAAGCGCACGACGAAGGCCGGAAAGTGCGTCTGCGTGATGGGACGTTTCACCATCTCACGACCTCGAGCGCGGCGGGGGTACGCTCGGAAGATACGCGCCCAGGAAGACTCGCAGCGAGGAGCCTTCAACCCCGGTCACTGCACGCCGGTGGTCGCGCTCGAGCGAACCGTCGCCTGCGGCAACTCGCCGGCGCCGGCTCCGCCAAGTGGAAGCGTGAAGTAGAAGCTCGCGCCGCCTTCGGCGTTGGACTCCGCCCAAATGCGTCCGCCGTGCGCGTCGACGATCGCGCGGCTGACCGACAGCCCCACACCGGTACCGTGTGGCTTGGTTGTATACGACAACGAAAACATTCGGCCGGTGTCGACGCGCGCGAGGCCGATGCCGTTGTCGCCGACCTCGACGCGGACGCCGTCCGTGCCCTCGGACGAACGAATCCAGAGTCGCGCCGCCGGTCGCGCGTTTGTCGCGTCGATCGCGTTGGCGATGAGATTGAGAAGCACCTGTTGGAGCTCGACGCGGTCGCCGCGGACCTCGGGCAAATGCGCGGCGAGACTCGTGGCGACGTGTACGCCGCTTTCCGTGAGCTGCCGCGACGCCAGCGTGCGCGACTCCTCGATCACCGCGTTGATGTCGAGCGGGGCGGTCCGCACGCGGTGATGCCGAAAGAGCTCGCGATTCCGTTGGGTGATCTCCGTGGCTCGTTGACCCGCTTCGATCACGCCGCGGAGACCGGCTCGCACGTCCTCGACACCCGGGCCGGTCTCCGGAAGCGAGGCCAAGGCGGCCTTGGCATTGAGGAGAATGGCGGTGATCGGCTGAAGAACTTCGTGCGCGAGGGCGGCCGCGAATTCGCCCATCGCCGTCAAGCGAGAGACGCGCTCGAGCTCCGTTTGCGTGAGGATCATCTGTTCGTGACTCTCCTTGAGCTCGCGCGCCAGCGTGGTGGCGCGCAGGAGGTCACCGCTCAATCCGATGCAGACGACGAGGAGAAATCCGAGCGGAACCACGCTGATGAAGTATGGGCTGTGGAGCTCTCTGGCGCCCATCACGAATTGCGTCGCACGGATCAACGCGATGAAGACCGCCGGACCAAGGATCGCGCCCATGAGCAACGCCTGCGTCCGCCGGCCCTTTCGCCATGCGGTGATGGATGCGTCCAACAAGAACGCGAGCAGCAGCACCACGCCCGCGTTGCCCAGGAGCATCAACGGGTTCGGCCGTCCAACCGGAACCGTGACGGATTCGCCTAGGACCGTCACACTCTGAATCGCCGTGATCTCCCGAAAATTCAAGTTGACCGGGACCGCGAAGTTCAACGCGAGAACGACGAGGCGCATGGCGACCGTCAACCACAGGAGCCAGTTTCGCCCGGCCTCGAGGTATGCGCGCGCGAAGAACATCGTCGAGATCAGGGCCCACGCGAGCGGCACGTGGAGCCAGCGCAGCATGACCGCGAATTGCGTGGGCGTCTCGGCGTGCATCAGGGCGACGTCGAATGCGACGACGGCCGCTGCCGAGACGGCACAGTTGGCCAGCAGCAGGTTCATCCATGCGTCGCGCGAGCGAAGCCAGACGAACAGATGAACAGCGGCGACCGTGAGGCAGGACGCCGCGATCATTGCGCAAAGAATGGTGATCCAGCTCATGTCGAGACTGCGTCGTCCCTATGGCTTCACCCCGGTGAAACGGCACGCGCATCGACCGCCGCCGCCCAATAGGCGGCGCAAACCAGAATTTCGCAACCACTTTGGCGTTCTTACACGCCTTTCCGATGAGCGGATTCACGTTCTCGTCGTCGTGCGCGGCTGGGCGGGGGGAAGCGTGAGATTCGCGTCGGCCCGGATCTCGGCCCACTCGATGTGTCCCTCACGAATCGCGTCGCGCACGAGTCGCTCGCGCGTCGTGAGCTTGGCGCCGCCGGTCTTGACCTCCACAAACACGATGCGCCGCAGCTCGCCGTCGTCCAATCCGTCGAACACGACGAAGTCCACGGGCCGGCCGAGGAACTGCGCGTCCTTCGGATTGAACCGAAATCCGGGCAGATACGGCACGAGCTGCTCATAGATCTGCCCGCGAACGACCGCCCGACTCTGCAACGCCCCTTCGGCGCGCTTGCGGCGCGCAAACCCCGGCGCGAGTACGGCGACGATCAGCAATGCGACGACCATTCCGATCGCGATCCCAACAAAGAGCGGGGTCATGGTGCGACGCGGCGCGTCATCATTGCCCGGAGAGGGGGAGAGCCTCAATCTAATGCTCGAGCCTCGTCGTACGCGTGTCGCCGCGTCCCCTCCCAGAGCAATGGCGAAACCCGATTCGTCCGCATCGCCAACCGTGCGGCTGGAATTTCCCGAGTGGATCGAGCCGATGGCGGCGACGCTCACGCAGGAGCGTTTCAGCGGCCCGGAGTGGACGTTCGAGCGAAAATACGACGGCATTCGCCTGATCGCGTTCAAGCAAGGCGACGTCGTTCGTCTGTATTCTCGCACGCGAAAAGAAAAGGCGCTGCCCGAAATCGCCGCCGCGGTCGCGGCGCTGCCGGTGCACGACGTCATCCTCGACGGCGAAGTCGAGTGGGATGGCCACACGGCCTATCATGTGTTCGACGTGATTTGGATCGACGGCAGCGACGTCACTCGCCTTCCGCTCACCGAACGCCGCCGCCTTCTCGCCGACCTGCCTCTCGTGTCCCCAATGCGACGAGTGCCCGAGCTCGCCGCCGCCGCGCCCTGGGAACGTGCGTGCGCCGAAGGATGGGAAGGCGTGATCGCCAAGCGACGCGATTCGCCCTACGAGCACAAGCGATCGAAGTACTGGCTCAAGATGAAGTGCGAACTGTCGCACGACTTCGTCGTCGGCGGCTTCACCGACGCCCAGGGCAAGCGCGTCGGACTCGGCGCCCTCCTCGTCGGCTATTTCGAGGGCGACGATTTCGTCTTCGCCGGCAAGGTGGGAACCGGACTCGACACAAAGCTCCTGACGGAGCTCAGAGCTCGCTTCGACGCGATGGAGCTGGAGAAGACGCCGTTCACCAAGGCGAAGGGTCTGCCGAGGGTGCGGGCACATTGGGTGCGGCCGGAAGTCGTCGTGCGCGTGGCGTTCATCGAGTGGACGGTGCACACCAAGCTTCGGCATTCGCGGCTTTTGAGCGTACGCACGGACGTGCGGCCGCGCGACGTCGTGCGGGAGCGATCGACCGGCGAATGAGCGACGTCGCGATCACGCATCCCGAGAAGGTGATGTTCCCGGACGACGGCATCACCAAGGGAGAGCTGGCGGCGTACTACGAGCTCGTCGCTCCGGCGATGCTGCTACATATAGTAGGGCGCCCCGTCACGCTCGAGCGTTTTCATCGCGGCATCGGCGACAAGGGCTTCTTTCAGAAGAACGTCGCGAAGGGCGCCCCTGGGTGGCTCGAGCGCATCGCCGTGCCGAAGTCCGACGGCATCGTCAACTATCCAGTCGTGCGAGACGCACGCGGCATCATGTGGCTCGCGAATCAGAACTGCATCACGCCGCACGTGTGGACGTCGCGGGTGCCGGACTTGTTCCATCCGGATCTGTGCTTGTTCGACCTGGATCCGCTCGAGGAGAACGCCGACGCGCTACGCTCGGCGGCGCTGCTCGTGCGAGATGCGCTCGCCGAGCTAGGCGTCACGAGCTGGGTCAAGACCTCGGGGTCGAAGGGATTCCACGTCGCATTCGCGCTCGACGAGAAATCCGACAGCGGAAGGGTCGCCCACTTCGCGCATTCACTGGGCCGCGAGCTCGTGCGCCGCGCGCCGGATCTCTTGACGCAGGAGTTCTACAAGGCCGACCGCGGCGGCAAGATTCTCATCGACACCGGCCGCAACGAATTCGGCGCGACGTACGCGGCCACGTACGCGCTGCGACCAAAACCCGGGGCGCCGGCGTCGGCGCCGTGTACGTGGGAAGAAGTCGAGAGCGGCGAGGCGGCGCCTCGAACGTTTACGCTGCGAACGATGGCCAAGCGTCTCGACGCGAAGGGCGACCTGTGGGCGAAGATCTTCGATGTGCGCCACGCGCTTCCGGCACCGCCGTGATCGACGCGACTAGTCCTTGGGTTTCGCGGGCTTGAGTCCGTCGCCGGTCAGCCGGCGATAGAACACGTAGACGAAGCCGCCGACGATGCCGATCGACGCATTGGCCGCGAATACGGCCAAACCCGCGAGCACTTCGTCGATACCGGAAGAGCCGATGCCGCGCAGCGAAAAGAAGAGCCTGATCAGGCTGTACGCCGAGCAGATCATCGCGCCGATCACCGGCGGTTGCGCCCATTCCGGCAAGCGGCGAACGCGATCCAGGATCGGCACCACGAGCGCCATCAACCCGGCGATGGGCGGGCGCGGCATCGCCGGAAATCGCTCGGCGATGTACGCGACTCGGGCCTTGCACGTGTCGCACGCGTCCATGTGCGCCTTCAACCGCGCTTGGCGTTCCTTCACGCGCGCGCTTCCGATCACTTCAGGTTCTTGCTCGAACGCGTGAATCCAACCGCAGCTCGGAAGGCCGCTGGCGGCGAGCGCGTCGCGTCGTTCGATCTGAGCGGCCGTCCACTGCAGCGTTGCGCCCACATAGCGCGGCACACTGACGCGTCCGTCCTCCCAGCCGGCGACGACGGCGGGAGTCATGCCGAAGCTCGCCGCCATTTCGTCCTGCGTCAGTCCAAGCGCCTCACGCGCCAGCCGCGCCTCTGCACCCGTCATTGTCGTGTGATGCCGTGAAGATGCGTCTAAGGTAGACCACGATTCGAATTCGCGCACCTCAGCCACCGAGGTTTCGGGGCGCGACACATCAGCCATGTCGCCATGGAAGCTTGACGACACGGTACTGCAACGATTTCGCGGAAACACCACGGATTGCGCGGATAAGTCTTTTGGGGAACTGCCTCAGGCTGCAGAGTGGTAGCCGCCCGATGTCGTCTAAAGCGTTTGTGCCTTCCGCGAAATCCGTGGTAGTCCGCGAAATCGTTTGCGATTCAGCAGGCGATTCCGTAGGCGCGGCGCAGACTTGCCACGCGCGCCGGATCCAACGTTCCGCGCAGATCACGGTCCCCGCACGCGTAGACGCGCACCGCGCCCGGGTGATCGCGTCGTTGCGCGCTGCCTCCGGGGACCATCGGGGCCATCATCTCAACGGCGTTGCCGGAAATCTTGTAAATGATCCAGCTCGGACTGCTGGGAATGTCGGCCGATCGAATGACGAGCTGCAAATCTGAAAAGGAGGTGTGAATACAGCCGACGACCGCTGTCGCCAAGAAGGCGATTCGCGCTCTCATTTGCGCCCGCGCTTTGGCGGCGTTTGGCCGGCGTCGACTCGCGAGTCTCGCTCCCAAAACGGAAACTCGATCTGATAGCAGATCGCGGCGAGATCCGCCGAGCGTTCCTCGAAGAACGCTCGCGCGTCGGCGATCCCCTGGTTGTAGATCGTCGGCCCATGCTCGGCGACGAAGTAGTCGAAGAGCAGGGCGGCCTTCAGGTCGCCGATGTCCTGGTCGAGCTCCTCGCGAAAGTATCTTCGGATCGAGGCGATCGCTTTCGCACGCGAGGCGGGAGGAACCTCGATCGGTGGCTTGTCGCGCATGGCCAAATGGTAATGCGGGCTGTGACCATGTGCGACGATTTCTACGCGACGTGGTCGCGCGCGTCAGCGGTGCTCGAAGCGCCAGACGCCGTTGGTGATCCGGCTCCGGTCGTCGTATCCGCCGGTGATCAAGACGTCGCCGTCGTGGAGCGGGGCGGCGGCGGCAAAGCGAAAAGCGGCGCTCAGCCCGCCGGTGACTTCGCGAACGCGTTGCGCGGTGGCGTCGAACAACTCGGCGGTGCGCGCGCCGGACGTGACGAGGACGCCGCCATCGGGAAGGACGACGGTCGTCCCGGCGATCTTGTATCGCTCGTTGGCCATCGTCGGACCGGTATCGAAGCGGTCCGTTCGAGGATTGTAAATCTCCGTCGTCGCGAAGTACGTGCGATCCGTCCGGTCGGCGCCACCGAGAACGAGGATGCGGCCGTCGTGCAGCTTCACCGCATCGTGCTTGTGGCGCGGAGTGCGCATCGATGCGGCCGGCGTGAACCGGCGGGTCGTGGGAGAAAAGATCTCGGCGCTCGAGTACACGACCATGTTTTCGCGCCGGCCGGCGTGACCGCCGACGATCAAGACCCGCCCGTCCTCGAGCAGAGCGGCGACGTGGCTCTCGCGCGGCACGGTCATGGATCCCACCGATTCAGAGCGCGCCGTCGCCGGATCGTACAGCTCAGCGCTCCGCAAGAATGTCCATCCGGTTCCAACGCCGCCGGTGAAGAGAATGCGGCCGTCCGGCAGCATCGTCGCGGTGTGTCCGCTCCGCGGTTCGGCGAGCGAACCCGCCGGTCGAAAACGCTTCGACGAGGGGTCGTACATCTCGAGCGACGCCAAGTAGTCGCCGTTGTAGCCACCGGCGACGAGCACGCGTCCATCCGGAAGCAACGTGGCCGAATGCCCATGACGAGCAGTCACGAGCGAGCCGACGTCGCGAGTCGAATTGTCGCGGGGATCTACGAGCTCGGCCGATGCAGCGGCGCCGCCTCCCTCGGTCATGCCTCCGACGATCAGGATATCACCCGAGAGAAGAGGCGTCGCGGTGTGCACCGCTCGCGCAGTGTGCAGCGTGGCGACCCGTCGGACGGATTGCTCTGTGATCGCCGGCGCCGGCCTCGTGGCCGCCGTCGGCGGTGAGGCGAGCGCGCAGAGTAAGGTGAGACGCGTCGAGAACATCGTTCGCTCGGGTGGGGTGTCCACCCAAGGAATGGCGCGTCGTCGCGCCGCTCGCCAGGGCTCTCCATCGACGGCGAAGGTCCATACATCTCGCTCTCGGCCCGCGGCCGGCAGGAACCGGTCTCGCGAGCGGACTCAGGTCTTCAAGAACTCTTCGCCGGCGAGAGTCAGCGCCCAGGACGTTGCGCCGACCGGATCGGGCCCCGGCGCGACCAAGCCACGGAACTGGAGGTTCAAGAGCGCCGTCTGCAATTCACCCCACACCGGAGCGGACGGGCCGAACGCATTCCACGACAGAACCGATGCTGGTATCGGATCGCCCGCACGTGCCCCTTGCTGACAAAACACGTGGAGCAACGCAGACTCGATCGACGAGAGCGGTTCCGGCATGATTAGCCGTTGGTTGAGCATCTACTCATCCAAGGAGCCTGTGGCCACGTTCGTCACTTGTCGAGACCCTGCGCGCAAAGAAACGCGACATTGGTCCACGGTCGGCAGGTCTAGCTGTCTTGACCATGGAGCTAGAAAACTGCCGGTACTGCAACGATTCCGCGGAGACACCACGGATTTCGCGGAAAAACAAAACAAAGAACTTTTTGGGAACGACCTCGGGGAGCCGAAGCGTGGCAACCCGAGGTCGTTCCCAAAGGTTCTTTGTTTTTTCCGCAAGATCCGTGTTGTTCCGCGAAATCGTTGCACTTCAAATCGTACAGGCCAGATGTGCAGTACCAAGCCTCTACGCGAAGACAGCAGTCGTCACGTCACCCCGGACCGGCGGGCTGACAGAGAGGGACGGAGCCGTTGAAGTTCTCGAACATGCCGGCCGGGTTGTTCTCCCAGAGCCAGATGTGAAACATCCAGCCGCCGAATCGATCTGTGGGCGTGAACTCGACGTCGGGAAGTCCGCTCGTCGACGGGAAGTCGTGCAGCGAGGGCGCCTTCACGAAACCAAGTTGCTTCGGGCCCGGCCACTTCGGGGTGAATGGCAGGAAGTATTCGACGGCCGCGAGCCTCGTCAGCGGGACCTCGTCTCGACGCGGCGCGTTCTTCGGCGCGTAGACGAGGAACTCCGGGTTGAGCAGATCGATCGTGTCGTCGAAGAGGTTGTCGAAACGCGTGTAGTGATACCCCATGCCGCCCAGCATCGGGTCGGAGATGCAGCCGTCTCCCTCCGTGGCGGGCGGCATGACGAAGACTTGGTACTTCCGATTGAGCGCCACGTCGATGTCGTGCAAGGGCGCGGTGAAGTTCCTGAGGTCGTTGAGCGTCTGAGCCTGCGAAGCTTGCGTCAGGTCGGAGAGCATCAGACCGCCGGGCATGTGGTCTGCGGTCGGCATCGGCGCGTCCGAGTTGCAGGCGGCCAGCGCGAAGGTGAATGCGAGCAACGGCACAGTTCGTTTCATGGTGGGCCTCAGCTGTCGTATGTGGAAGAGTCAGGTTCAGGTGAAGAAGACGGAACGCAGTCCCGAACCCGGACATTCCATTCGCGTGTGGAGGCAACGCGGGGCGCCGACGTCAGAGCCGGCGTGGCGGAAACGAGACGCAGGCAGGATACGCATCGCGAATCGTCCGAGTATCGTCTGGGCGCCGTGTCAAAATCGGGCCCAAAGTCGGCATTCGCGACACTGGGGTGCGATCGCACGCCGCTCCTAACCTTCGCCCGTCGGACGTCATCACCAACAACAGGAGACCAGCAATGACACCCGTGGCATCAGCGACCGGAACGCTCAAAGTCGGTTTGTTCGTCCGACTCGAAGCAAAACCCGGCAAGGAAGAAGAAGTGCTCGCGTTCTTGAGGCAGGGCCTACAAATGTCGTATCAGGAAACGACCACGCCGCTCTGGTTCGCGCTGCGACTCGGCCCGACGACGTTCGCGATCTTCGATTCGTTCACCGACGAGAGCGGACGGAAGGCGCATCTCAAGGGACCGATCGCCGACGCCTTGATGGCTCAAGCACCAACGCTGCTTTCCACGCCGCCCACGATCGAGTCGGTCGAGGTGATCGGCGTGAAGCTGCCTAGCTGACGGAAGGGCCACAGCCGCCCCTCTCCCCCACCTCGGTTCCCTTCGAGGGGCGGCGGCTGTAGATCGCAGATCGAACTCATGCGTGGCACTCGCGCGCTATTGCGTCGGAGACTCGGCGCCGGCGTCCGCGAGCTGAGGCGTGCGGAGCAAGCCGCGGCGCTGCTCGAGGTAGCGACGCGGGCCGGCGTCCGCGGTGAGCGAGATCGCGCGGTCGTACGCGAGGGCTGCTTCGTCGTTGCGGCCGGCCTCGGCCAGCAGATGCGCGCGGGTCGCCCATGCGGGTTGAAAGCGCTGGATCGCTTCGTCGTCGATCGCGTCGAGCGCGGCGAGGCCGGCGAGCGGACCCGTGGCACGTCCGTGCGCAGCCGCATGCGCGACGCGTGCGCCGAGCGTTGGCGCGAGGGCGACGAGCGCGGTGTGAAGCTCGAGCAGTGCGTTGGCGTCGACGACGCCGGATGTCGTGCGAGCGCAATGCACGGATTGGATCGCGGCCTCGAGCTGGAATCGGCCGATCGATCGATGCGTGCTTGCGCGTTGCAGATAGCGTTCGCCGAGTGTGATGAGGTCGGCGTCCCAGCGCGACGGATCTTGTTCGTCGAGCGGTATGAATCCGTCGTGCGACCCGCGGGCGTCGCGACGCGCCAGTGAGAGCGAGATCAGCGCGGCGAGGCCGAGGGCTTCGGGCTCACCCGGCAGCAGCTCGGCGAGCGTCGTCGCGAGGAAGTGCGCTTCGGCGGACAGCGAGTCACGCTCTGACGTTCCGGCGACGAGTGAGAAATCGATGGCGTACGCGCCGTAGATCGCCTCGAGGACCGGCGAGAGACGGTCCGGCATCTGCGCGCGGTCGGGGATCGCGAACGGGATGCGCGCGTCGCGGATGCGGCGTTTGGCGCGTACGAGACGCTGCGCCATCGTCGCCGCCGGAACGAGGAACGCTCGGCCGATGTCGTCGGCGTCGAAGCCGAGCACCGTTTGAAGCATCAGCGGCGTGCGGACGGCCGGATCGATCGCGGGGTGCGCGCAGACAAAAAGCAGCGCGAGGCGCCGGTCGGGGATTTCGGCGGGGTCGATCTCGTCGGCGATCGCGAGGACGTCGGAATGCACGACGTCCTCGAACGGATCGGTGAGCCGCTGTTCCGCCGAGCGACGAACGTCGTGGCGGCGGTTGCGCGCGACGGTGAGGATCCACGCCTCGGGGTTGTCGGGCACGCCGGAATTCGGCCAGGTGCTCAACGCCTGCGCGAACGCGCCGGCGAGGCAATCCTCGGCCGACTCGATGTCACCGTCCTTCGCGGCAAGTATCGCGAGCAGACGGCCGTACGAGGCGCGGGCCACTTCTTCGGCCCGCGCCGTCGCATGCTCAATGGTCATCGGGGCGGAGGGCGGGGGAGCGCTCGAGTCGAGCCTCAGTTCGCTTTCACCCACGCACCGTCGACGAAGCGCTTGGCCGAGGGACGAATCTCGACCGTTCCCCAATGCGCCGCCGGGCACTTTTCGGCCCACGCGAGCGCGGCGTCGAGATCCGGAACGTCGAGCGTGAAGATTCCGGCGAACGCTTCCTTGGTGTCGGCGAAGGGGCCGTCCTGCACCTGCAGCTTGCCCTGCTTGACCGACACGCTCGTGGAGCTGGCGACGGTCTGCAGGACTTCGGCGGAGCGAAGGACGCCCGCGTCCTCGAGCGCTTTGGCGTAGGCCTGGAAAGCGGCCATGCCTTGCTTCATCTGCTCTTCGGAGACGGTCGGGACCGCGGGTTGGGGATAGTGAATGAGAAGGGCGTAGCGCATTTGTCGGATGTCCGGTTGGAGTGGATGATGGAGCGTGACATCCGAATGACGGAAGAGGTTCGCCGGAATCGACAGGGCCGAGCGGACCGATTTATCGCCGATCGCCGCTCAGTTTCGAGGGCCCTCGTAGGTAGCGCTGCATGCACCACGCCCTGATTTCTTCGACCGCGACGTCGGCTCCCCAAACCGGCCATGCCGTCTCGACGAACGCGAGGATGACCGATTCGACCCTGGTGGACGTCAATCCCAAGCGCTTGAGCTCATCGACCGCCGCATGGACGGCGCTCTTCAACAACGACGCGCGCGTCGGCGCGGGGAGAATCGCGATTTCCGGCGCGACATCGGTCAAGGCGGCGTAGAGCGCCTCGACCGCGGGGCGGGCGGTGGTTTGGTTTTGGACGGCCATCGGGTGAGGGAGAGTCCCGATTATCGCAGCAAACATCGAGCCCGGCAGATTTCTTCGGGCTCTCCGGAACCTCCGCTACCAGGTGCTAACGCGTGCCGCGATCGATTTTGGGGACCACGGCGACGGCTTCGACTTCGATCAGTAGCTCGGGGCGAACGAGCCTCTTGACGACGACGAAGGTGCTCGTGGGTGGCGTCGAAGTGTTTACGTAACTGTCGCGGATCTGGCGCACGGACGAAAAGTGAGTCGAGAGATCGACCGTGTCGGCGCAGTAATAATTCAGCTTGACGACGTCGTTAAAGGTTGCGCGGGCGGCCGAGAGCGCGACCTTGAGGTTCTCGAAAACCTGGCGCAGTTGAGCCGCGAAGTCGTTCTGACCGGCGAGCTTGCCTGACGCGTCCAACCCGACCTGACCGGAGATGAATACGATCGTTCCTCCAGTCACCTCGGCGACGTGGGAGTAGCCGTTCGGCGTGTGGATTTGGCCGGGATTGTGGAGCTTGGGGATCGCTGTTTCGCTCATGCGCTGCCGAACATAGACTGCCGTTCGGTCGTGCAGGATCGAGGCCAATGCGAACGGCGAGCTACGCGGTTCGCCGTTCGTGGACCTCGTAGTGAGCCGACCGCGCGTCGAAGTGGCTCAAGACCGCGCGCGCGGCCCGCGGCACGACGGCGACTTCATAGTCGGCGCCGGCGAACGTGCGAACAGCGTCCAGCGACTCGAACCACATGATCGTGACGAATTCCGTTTCGGTCTCGTGCTCGCGGCGGAGCAGGTCGATCTCGAGAAATCCGGGGATCTTTCGACCTTGAATGCCGGCGAAGATCTCCGAGCGCAGGAGGGTCTCGTACTTGTCGGCGTTGGCTGGCGTCGTCCAACCGTGCCAGATGCGGCAGATCATTTGATGGGTTCGACGAATGGGGATTACTGGAACTTACCGCGTCCACGATTCGAGCCCGGCGGAACGCCGCGAACGATGTAGGGCTGGCCGCGGCGAAGGTTCTAAGTCGAATCGGCGAGAGCGACCGCGAAGACCAGCAAGCGGCCGGCTGTCCCATTCGCACAGGTCGCACGACGTCGGTGTGAGATCCCAGCGGAAACCCGAATCGCTGTCGTGATAGATGACGAGCGTCGGCAACTCGCAGCATTCGCAGCGGCGGCGCCGCTCGAATGGGCCAACCTCGAGGAGGCCGACGGTCATTCGTCCCGCGGCAACGCGGCGATCACTTCGGCGGCGGACGACGGTCGGTCTGCCGCGCGTTTCTCCAGTAGCCGCATGACGAGCGACTCGAGCGGCGGCGGCACATCGCGCCGGTGCTTCGACAGGGCGCGCGGGCGAGCGGCCAGGTGCGCGGTCATCATCGCCTGCCGCGACGACGCGGTGAACGGAGGCGATCCGGTCAACAGTTCGTATGCGATCACGCCGACCGCGTAGAGATCCGTCCGATGGTCGGCCGTCTTGTCACCGGCCGATTGCTCCGGAGACATGTAGGCCGGCGTTCCGAGCGTCATTCCGGTCGCGGTCCGCAAGTCGTCGTTGGCCGATGCACCGACGGTCGCGGTCAGGATTGCTTTCGCGACGCCGAAATCAGCGATCATGGCGCGCCCGTCTGCGAGCAGCACGTTGTCCGGCTTGAGATCGCGATGCACGACACCGCGTGCGTGCGCGAAATCCAACGCCTCGGCGATGTCGCGAAGAATCGAGACCGCGCGCGGAACCCCCAGGCGGCCGTCGCGGCGAAGGAGCATGCCTAACGACTCGCCGGCCACGAGTGGCATCGTGTACCAGAGACGGCCGACGCACTCACCCGAGTCCAACAGGCGCAGAATGCGCGCGTGCTCGAGCTGCGCGGCGAGCGCGATCTCTCGACGAAACCGCGCCGCGACTCCAGCACTCGACGCCGCGCGTTGAACTTTCAGCGCCACGAGGCGGCCTTCGCGTTTGTCTCGCGCCCGATAGACCGTCGCCATTCCTCCGGCGCCGAGCTCGCCGTCGATCTCGTATCGATCGGCGATAGCCGACTCGAATCTCGCCCGTTCATGACGATCGTCCCACAAGCTCGCGAAGCGCACCGCCGCGGGCTGATCGAGGTAACTCTGATCGCTCTCGGCTTGCTCGCACGCCTTCGTCAGTCGCTCGATCTCCTCGCGAAGCGAGCGATCGTCTTCGCACGCTCGGGCGAGGTACTCGTCGCGCTCAGACAGCGGGAGTGCCAGCGTCGCGTCGAGAATCGGCTCGATCACCGACCACCGCTCGGACGATGGAAGTCCGCCGCTCGAGATCGAGCCGATCATGGCGCCAGCGCGGCGGCGAGCAGCGCGCGTGCCTTCACCCAGTCGCGCTGCACCGTGCGCACTGTGACGCCCAACTCGGTGGCGGCCTCCGACTCGGACAATCCCGCGAAAAACCGCAGTTCCACGAGCCGCGCGAGTCGGGGCGAGGTTTCCGCCAACCGAGTGCACGCGGCGTCGATGGCGAGAAGCGTTTCAGGCTCGTCGTCGGCGGCGATGGCTTGATCATCGAATGAGACGCGTACGAGTCCGCCGCCGTGGCGTTCCGCGGCGCGGGCGCGCGCTCGGTCCACGAGAATGTGCCGCATCGCGACCGACGCGACCGCGCGAAAATGGGCCTCGTCTCGCCACGTGCCGGGCGAGCCGGCTGCCAGCTTGAGATACGCCTCATGCACGAGTGCGGTCGTGTTCAACGTCCCGTCGCTCTGCCCCGCCCGGCCCCGGAGGTGCCGGTGAGCGACGGCGCGAAGCTCCTGATAGGCGAGCTCCGTCAGCACATCGAGCGACTTGGCCGCATCAGCCGCAGTCACGATGTCGTGTCCCGGACCGTTTTCTCGTGTTCCTGACCAGGAGTTGCCGAAGGCATGGGCCAGAGAACGTGCGTCATCGACGCGCGAACGGCAACGGGGATCGAGCCCATTCTCTTACGAATATGCGAACTCACGGGCGCACGCTTGGATCGATCGTTGGTCTTCTTCTGGTCGCGGCTTCGTGCTCCGGGCGGGGCGTCGGGCGAGGAGCCACATCGGCGCGCGAGGGCATTGCGGCGGCCTACAAGACGATGGAGAAGGCCTTCCAGCAGGGAAACACCGCGATGATCGCCGCTGCGTACACCGAGGACGCCGAGTGGTACGCGCCGGAAGCGCCCGTCATCAAAGGCCCGTCGGCGATCGGCCGTGCGTGGCAAGATGCCGCCGGTGCCGCGGCCGGGAACCGTCTTCGCTTCGACGTCGCCGAAGTCGAGCAAGACGGCGATCGGGCGGACGAGATCGGCCGATTCACGATCAGTGCTCCCGACGGCGACGTCCTCACCGCCGGCAAGTACATCGTGGTGTGGGCCCAGCAGTCCGACGGAACCTGGAAAGCACGGCGAGGAATGTTCAACTGGGACATTCCTCCGGGCCGGGCAGAGACGAACGTGCGGTAGTCGGCCGGTCGGGTATATTCGCCACATCTTCTCAGGCGGAACCATGGCGGACGGAATCGGGGCACTGCGCGTCGCCGACGGGGGAGGGGGCGGGGGCGGGGGCGGCGGCGGGGGCGGGGGCGGGGAAGATCTCGGCGAGCGCGAAGTGAGCGTCGGCATGACGCTGGGTGGGCGCTACCGCATCGAGCAGCGCATCGCCGAAGGTGGGATGGCGGTGGTGTTCCTGGCGACGGATCTCCGCCACGACCGGCGAGTCGCGGTGAAAGTGCTGCACGAGTCGCTCGCGCACACGATCGGGATTCAGCGCTTTCTGCGCGAGATCGAGGTCGTTGCACGCCTGCAGCATCCGCACTTGCTGACATTGATCGATTCCGGAACGGCCGGCGGCTTCCCGTACTACGTGATGCCGTACATCGAGGCGCAGAGTCTTCGCGAAAAGATCGTCGAGCGCAAACAACTGCCGCTCGAGGAAGCAATCACGATCGCGCGCGAGGTGGCCGACGGTCTTGCCTACGCGCACGAGCGCGGCGTGGTGCATCGCGACATCAAGCCGTCGAACATATTGATGAGCGACGGCCACGCGGTCGTCGCCGACTTCGGCATCGCGACGGCCATTCGAAAATCGTCGATCGGCCGCGTGACGATCAGCGGCACGTCGCTCGGCAGCCCGACGTACATGAGCCCCGAGCAGGCGGCGGGCGAGCACGACGTGGACGTGCGAAGCGACGTCTATTCGCTCGGCTGCGTGGTGTTCGAGATGCTCACCGGCCAACCCCCCGTCGACCAACTGTCGGCGCAGCAGATGCTGACGCAGAAGCTCACGGGCTCATTCACGCGTTTGCGCGAGCTGCGGCCGGATCTCCCGGCAGCGCTTGATGCCGCGTTGCGACGGGCGCTGGCGCCTGACCGCGCCCAGCGGTTCGAGACCATCGAACAGTTCTCACAGGCGATCGCCGCGACGCTGCCGAGACAATCAGGGTTGTCAGCGCGGACGCGCTGGGTCGCCGGCATCGCGGCAGTGGTCCTCGTCGCGACGGGCACGGCGACGGAATGGTACCAACACCGGATGGTGGTGGCGACGCAGCGCGTGCAGACGATCAGCCAGTTGGTGCGCGACGGGAGATTGCACGAAGCCTTCCAGCTGAGTCGCCACGTGCGTCCGGTTCTCCCCAACGACAGCACGCTCAAGCTCCTTCGCCCGGTCTACACGGACTTCCTCAAGGTCGTGACGGTGCCCGCCGGGGCACGCGTGTCGGTGCAGCGGTTGGGAAGCTCGGACACGACGTGGGCCGCCGTTGGACTCACGCCGCTCGACAGTCTCGCGATGCCGAAGCTTCTCCACGAGATGGGATATCGACTGCGCATCGAGCGCCCGGGCTACGAGACGACCGACGTGCTCGCCTCCGTTTTCACCGACCTTCGTCAGTTCGGCGGGTCGGCTGCCATCGATACGCTGTATCTCGACTCCGTTGGCGGTGCGACGGCCGGGATGGCTCGCATACGAGCTTTCTCGATACCAACCGGCAACAGTGGGCGAATCCAACTCGCGGACTATCACATCGGACGGCGCGAGGTTACGAACCGAGAGTACCGAGAGTTCGTCGCCGCGGGCGGATATCGGAACCGCGACTACTGGACCGAGCCCATGACGCGCGGCGGGAAGCTCATCGCCTGGGAGTCGGGAGTCGCCGGGCTGGTGGACCGAAGCGGACAACCGGGCCCGAGCACGTGGAGCGGCGGCACGTTCGCGGCAGGCCAGGAGGACTATCCGGTCTCCGGAGTGAGTTGGTACGAGGCGGCCGCGTACGCGCGCTTCAGGAAGATGCAGCTTCCCACGCTGCGGCATTGGCAAAACGCGGCGACGCGCAACAATCGAGAAGTGCTGTGGATGTTCGTACCGTCCAGCAACTTGAATGGCACCGGCCTTCGACCGGTGGGTCAGGGAATCGAGAGCGCCTGGGGACTGTACGACGTCGCGGGTAACGTGCGCGAATGGTGCGCGAACGAGATCGATTCCGCGGGAGTTCGGGTGACACAGGGTGGAACGTGGGAGGATTCGCCGTTCCATATCACGCACCTGATCGCGAAGGATGCGTTCGACCGCTCGCCGGGCAATGGCTTTCGCCTGGCGCGCATCACCGACCCCGATTCGGCGATGATGATTGCATCGAAGCGAATCGTCCGCGCGCCTGTACCGGACTTCAACAAAGTGGTTCCGGTGTCCGACGCGGTGTTCGACGGATTTCGCCGCCTGTACGATTACGACAAAGCGCCGCTCGAGACGAAACTGGAAGCCGAAGGCGAAACGCCGCTGTACCGCTGGCAGAAGGTGACGTTCACGGCGGCGTACGTCGGACCGCGCATGGCGGCCTACCTCTTCTTTCCGAAAGACGCCAGCCCGCCGTTCGAGCCTGTCATTCAGTGGGGCAATTCCGGCGATCTCATCCAACGCAAGCTGAATCCCCGAGAGCCGTTCATCGAGGTGTTTTCCGGGTTCGTCGTGAGAAGTGGTCGAGTGCTGGTGATCCCGCTCTTGATGGGAGCGTACGAACGCGACGACAGCGCGTTCAGCATCACTCGATCGGTCCCCGACACGACCATTTACCATCGTGACCTGATGGTGCAGTGGATCAAAGATCTTCGGCGTACCGTGGATTTCCTCGAGACGAGAAAGGACATTCGCGCCGACCGCATCGGCTATCTCGGTTTGAGCTGGGGCGGAGAAGCCGCGCCGATCGCTCTCGCCATGGAGCCGCGCATCAAGGCCGCGGCGTTGTACTCAGCGGGGTACCACGCGATCATCCCTCATGCGGAGGTCGCGAAGTTCAACTATGCGCCCCGGGTGCACACGCCGACCTTGATGATGAACGGTAAATACGACGTCGTGTTCCCCTACGAGACCTCGCAGGTTCCGTTCTTCAATCAGTTGGGAACTCGAGACAAGAAAATGAAAATATCCGAGACCGGCCACGTCCTTCGCATGGACGCGGTCGTGCAGGAGACGCTCGCCTGGTTCGACCACTACCTGAGCGGAAAACCGTATGCCCCTCCGCGAGGCGACCCGGCGCGCTGAAGTCGCCGTCCGCGGGAACGGGACGACCGCTTTCCCGGGTGCCTCGAATCCCCAGAAACGAAAGAAGGCGAGCGTGAACCCGAGCAGACGGTAATCGCGGTGATGATCCCTTCGCGGTATCCCTGGGGCAGCGTCGATTCCTCACGCATCAGTATTCTCCCATTGCGTCAGCGCTCGCGCGATCAGCCGCTCGCGATGTAGTCGAATTCCTCGGCCGACAGCTCGAGCGAGAGCGCGCCGATGTTCGCTTTGAGATGGTCGAGCGACAGCGTGCCGGGGATCGGCAGCATCGCCGGAGATCGCTCGAGGAGCCAGGCGAGCATCACCTGCTCCGGCGTGACGTGGTGGCGAGTTGCCGTTTCCCGTACCGCGGGTCCCGCGTCGGCGCCCAGCGGATAGTACGGCACGAAGACGATCTTTTCGCGCGCGCAATGGTCGACGACGTCATCGTACCTCCGCTCGTCGACGTTGTACTCGTTCTGCACCGCGGCGATCGGCACGACCTTCCTCGCGCGCTCGATGAGCGGGATGTCGACCTTCGAGAGTCCGACTCGCTCGATGGCGCCCCGATCGACGTACTCCTTGATCGCGCCCAAGCTTTCCTCGATCGGCGTCTCCGGATCGACGCGATGGAGGTAGTAGAGCGCGATGCGCTCGACCCGAAGGCTCGCGAGACTCTGCTCGATCTCCCGCCGAAGGATCTCCGGCTTCCCGCGGCCGGCGTCGCCGTAGCCGCCCTTGGTCGCGACCATGACGCCCGAGCGCGTCGGGGGGAGGGAGAGCGCGCGGCCGATCGTCTTCTCGCTCTCTCCGCCTGTATATAGATGCGCCGTGTCGATCATCTGGATTCCGGCGTCGACCGCCGCGCGGATGAAGGCGACATTGGCGTCGATGTTCCGAAGCCGGTTCGTGCCGAGGCCGATGCGGCTGAGGCCGGCATCGCCGAGGCGGATTGAGCGCGTTTGTGTCATGAAAACCCGTACAACTACGTGAAGAGTTGGCATCTGGGGCAATTCGCGTGCATCATCTCCCCGGAGTCAGGAGACTCAGCAGCAACCCTTCCGGAGCCCACCATGAAACGTCTTTCGCCCGCGGTCCTGCTTGCATTGCTCGTCGCCTCGGCTTCCGTGTCCTCGGCGCAATACCTCTCGCTCGGACTGCGCGGCACCGGTACCGTGCCAACCGGCTCCTTCAGCAACACGGATCCCACCGCGACGAACACCGCGCTGATCGAGGGCGCGAAGAACGGGTTCGGGTACGGGCTCGATGCCGGAATCGGCATCGGAGCGATCGGCATCTATGCCGGGTTCGACCACATCAAATTCGACTGCCAGACACAGACCTGTCAGAGCGACGGGAAGTACACGCTCTCGGGAGCGACCGCGGGTGTGAAGCTCGCGGTGCCGGGGATGGCGAAATTTCGCCCGTATGTCAAAGGCGGCGTGACGTTCAACAGCCTTGAAGGTGGGTACGGCGGCCAGTCATCGAACGCGCTGACCACCGATACGAAACCGGGCTATGAAATCGGCGTCGGTTTCGATTACTCGATCCTCGGCCTCATCGCGTTGACGCCGCAAGCTCGATACGTCGGGCAGAACCTCAAAGCCAAGATTCCCGGCGTCGTCGTGTCGCCGACGGCCACAGGGACGGGCGTCAACTATTTCACGTTCGACGTTGGCCTGTCGCTCCACACGCCGTTCGGCGGAAAACGATAGCTGCCAATTCCGTTTCTAACCCTCGCCGATCAGCCGGCTCGCGCCATTCTCGGCGGCACGAAACGCCGAGCCGACTCAACGCGCCGCGGGTGGATTCCTCACTCCCGCGATAATCGCCGAAGTAAGCCTCTCCGCCGTCGCGCTGTCGGCCGCGTCGCGGCTCGCGAACCCGTAGGCGACCGCGATTTCGCGTAGCCGCGCCGCGCTCATCGCGGACAACTGCCCAGCGAGAATGTCTTCCCCCTGAGCGTACACGTTGAACGGATTGAGCACCGCGTCCGGAGCAGCGCCTGTCGTCACGACCAGCGACGCCGGCTCATCGAAGCTCGGCGTCGCGTTGACCACTCGCTGTTCTGCCACTCGCACTGGATTGAGCGCTCGCTGAAGCGCCCCCTCGAGGTACGTCTGCGTCAGCCCTTGAGCCCAGTACATCAGATCGTCGCGGTTCGGCTGCACGCTTTCGCGCGGCGTGCGGGAGACTTGGCCGTTCGGATGCACGGCCTCGAATTCGATCCAGCCCTCCCAGAGGCCACTCGTCTGCGTTCGCCCGCACGCGCGTGGGATCCAGCGCGATCCATCCGGTCCGGGCACAATCGTGTCGAATTGAACGAATACTTCCGCCATGGCGAATCACCTCCGGAGGCAGTTCCGCTGCAAGCGCAACGCCGATTCGTCGTACGAGGGTCGGTAGCCGAGCCCGGAGTCGACCGGCTTTGATGCCGGGCCCCGGCATGGTCCGTCGAGCTCGCTGATCTTGAGAAGTCGGGGCGCCAAAGCGAGAATTGCGCTGCCCGTCGGCCATTTTCCCAACCCGTTCCGGCCGCCCTTCCATGGCCTACATCCGTCTCGGCGCATCTGCCTTACTCGTTGGCGTCGCAGTGTCAGCGACACCGTTCGTCGCGCTCGCGCAGGGGCGGTGCATTCGCGCGTACGGCACGCCGGCGTGCAACACCGATTCCATTCCTCCGGTGTTCGCGAAAACTGGTTGGCGCACGACGGGGATGGATCACATCGCGTTCCGGGTGGCGGACGTGAAGAAGGAAGCAGCCTTCTACGCCGCGCTGATGGGATGGAAGGTTCGCAGCGACGACGGCACGCGCGTCGTGATGGACATGGGCAACTGGGGAACGGCTGTCTTTCGAGAGGTGTCCGCCGATTCCTTTCCGCCGCCGCGAGCCGGCGCGCGCGCGAACGCGGTGCCTGTGCGCGCTGTCGTCGAGGGCTTTGGCTTCGACATCGAACCTTGGAACGCCAAGACCGTCGAGGTCGAGCTCAAGAAACGCGGCCTCAACCCCGTCGCCGAGAACGGGCCGAACGGATTCGAGAGCTTCCACGTCAAGGACCCAGACGGATTCGACGTTCAGATCGGCAACGGTAAGCGCTTCAGCAAAGCGCGAGCGGAATCACCGGCGAACGCGGCGTTCTCGACGCCCGCGCCGTTCGAGTCGACCGGGTGGCAGACCGTGTGGCTCGACCATCTCTCTTACGGCGCCACGAATTACAAGGCGAGCGTTTCATTCTACGTCAACTTGCTCGGCTGGGGCCCGACGTACGACGAGGGAAGCCAGAACGAGCTCATGATCGGCGACGTGGGCGACATCATCATCCGCGGCGGCAATCCTCTCGATCCCAGCTTCGGCCAGGGAAACGCGCGCGCCGGCGGCCGCATCGATCACATCTCGTTCGGCATCTCCCCCTGGGACACCGACAAGGTGAAAGACGAGCTGGTGAAGCGCGGGTTGCCCTGGTCGATCGACACGTCGGACGGCGCCGAGATTCACGTCGCGCAATTCAAGAGCTATCACACGACGACGCCGAACGGGTACAACCTGCAGATCAGCTACGACACGCACGACACGCGACTCAATCTCGCGATCGCCGTCAATCCGCGGCGAGGCGTGAAGTAGACCAGCGCGCGCGAAGCGTAGTCGGCCTCGCGGAACGAGGGGTTGCGCTTTCCGGTCAAAGGCGGAGAATCCACGTCATGCCCGCCGCCGACATCGTCGATTCGCTCGCGTCCTTGCCGCTCTTCGCGCAAGTCCCCCCCGCGGAGCTCGAGTGGCTCTGCGCGCGCGGAGAAGTGCGCCGCTTCCCACACGGCGAGATCGCGATGGACTACGAATCGCCGATGACGGAGATGTGGATCGTAACGGACGGGCTATTCGCCTTGCATGTTCCGCGAGGCGCCAGCTGGCGAAAGCTCACCGATGCAGGACGCGGCTTCGTGGCGGGCACGATGCCCTATTCGCGCGTTCGAAGTGTTGCCGGCCGAGTCGTCGTCGAGGAAGACACGACGGTGTTCGCCCTCAGCCAGTCGCACTTTTCAGACTTGGTGCGTGACTGTCCCGAGCTCACCACGGCGCTCGTACACACCATGATCGATCGCGCGCGCGACTATCGCGCCGCCCAGATTCAAGACGACCGCATGCAATCGCTCGGCCGGCTTGCGTCCGGGCTCGCGCACGAGTTGAACAACCCGGCCTCCGGAGCATCGAGCCATGCCCGGTCGCTCGTTCCGCTGCTGCGCGATCTGCGCGCCGCATCACGGGCGTTGGCGGGCGCGCGGTTGACCGACGAACAACTCGAGCAGATCGACGCGCTTCGCGACATGTGCGACGCCGCACCGCCGCGGAGTCCGCTCGAAGCGGCGGATCGAGAGGACGAGTTCTCGGACTGGCTCTCTCGCCACGGAGTCGACCCGGCGTCGGCGTCGTCGCTCGCCTCGGCGAGGGTGAGCGTGGCTGCGCTCGACGATCTTGCCGCCGCCCTGCCGCCAGAGGCGCTCGCCGTCGCCATTCGTTACGTCGCGAGCGACGCAGCCGTTCCTCAAATCGCGTCGCAGATCGTGACGGCGACGGGGCGCGTCCACCAACTCGTGAACGCGGTCAAGGGATTCACGTTCATGGACCGTGACGGCGTGCCTGAAGCCGTCGACGTCGCCCGAGGTCTGGCCGATACGGTCGCCATGCTCGAGAACAAGGCGCGCGCCAAGTCCGTGCGGATGACGATCGAGACCGCCGACGATCTGCCGCGAGTCCACGGCGTGGGAAGCGAGCTCAATCAGGTCTGGGAAAAGCTGATCGACAACGCGATCGACGCCGCCGGCACGGGTGGAGAGGGCAGGGCGACGGGGAACGTCACGGTCAACGCAATACGACATGGGGATCTGGTCGTCGTACGCGTCGTGGATGACGGTCCCGGTGTTCCCGAAGCAAACCGCGCTCGCATCTTCGATCCGTTCTTCACGACCAAGCCGGTCGGACTTGGCGTGGGGCTTGGGCTCGACATCGCGCGTCGTTTCGCTCATCTCAACGACGGCGACCTCGATTTCACCTCACAGCCGGGGCGTACGGTGTTTCGTGTTCAAATGCCCGCGGCCAGCGTGCGGGCGACGCGGGCCACCACCTAGCCTGACTACATCGCGGAGGTCCGCGTGGGCGTCGTGCTCGTCGTGCTTGGAGTGTGTTGGGCGATGATCGGCGTCGGGCACCTGATCAGACTGTCCCAGATGACCGGCGTCAATGCTCCGTCCGATGGTATGCCGGCCTTCGGCTCCCTTCTCGACGTCGCTTTCTTCATCATCCCCGGTGCGATCATGGCGCTCATCGGGGTGGTTCTGTACTGGCGTGCAAGGCGGGCGCAGCAGCGCGCATTAGGGGCGACGTCGCCCGAAGCGTGAGGTGATCACGTGAAAGCGAGCGTGAACCATGACGTCCGAAGCAGCGATTGACCACGGCGCGACCGTCGTCATCACTCACCGAGTTCGCCCCAGCAAGCTCTCCGCGTACGAGGAGTGGCTCACAGAGATCTCGCCGCTGGCCAAGGCGTCTCCGGGCTGCCTCGACTGGAACATCGTGCGGCCAGTTCCCGGGTTGACTGCGACCTTCACCATCATCCTGCGCTTCGATTCAGAAGCCAATCTGAAAGGCTGGATAGAGTCGCCCACCCGTGCGCGTCTCATCAAGAAGGCGCAGCCGCTCTTCGTGAAGGGCGACGACTTCTTCATCAGCAGCGGCTTGGACTTCTGGTTCACTCCGCTCGGCGCCAAAGCGATGGTTCCGGTGCGGTGGAAACAGTCGATGGTCACGTGGTCGGCGATCTACCCGCTGGTGCTCCTCGTGCCGCTGGGAGTCACGCCCGTGCTGGAGCGATTCTCCCTCGGCCACAACCGCCTCGTGACGACGCTCGCGGTCACCGGCATCGTGGTATTCCTCATGGTGTACGTCGTCATGCCCGGCTACACGAGACTGATCAGAAAATGGCTGTTCAACTGACATCCGGAGCCGACACACCGAAGTTCTCCGGCCGGGTGCACGTCGTTGGCGCCGGACCTGTCGGACTGTTGGTGGCCGCCCTCCTTCAATCGAATGACGCATTCTCCGTCCGTCTGTACGAAAAGCGCCGGGAGTACACGCGCACACGAATGGTGCAGCTCGCGTCCTACCTCGTCGCGGATTCGGTCGACAGCTACCGCGTCGATCACATCGACGGAGAGAACGTCGACGCCGTCTTCGAGGCGCCGGAGATCGACGACGGCATCGCATTCAGGCGATCGATTCCTCCCGACCTCTCGTCGCTGTTGCATCAATGGACGACCGGGTTCGCCCCGCTCGACGCCATCGAGCGCTCACTGAGCGATCTGATCGACGCGCGTGCAACAAGGATTTGTTCGAGAGGGTCGATGATCCGGTAGCGCTCCTCGAAAAGTTGCACATCTACTAGCGCGGTGGCCTGGGGCAAATGAGACCGGCATCGAGGGTTCAACATCGTGTATTGAGATTTGAGAGCTGCGTTGAACTCCACATATTTCTACTCGATGACGAACCGAGTCCGGCTCCGCCTTGCCTTCGCTTCGCTGAATGGCTACGGCGACCGCACCCCAGGGCTCAGGACTGCCTCAGCTCTCATGCCTCTCCAGGAGCACGAGTGGCGCCTCGACCCGCCGACCAGCATCGTTCCGGCAATGCGTTTTCTCATGCTCACCGCGCCATGCGCGATCGCCGCCTGCACGGCTTCTGCGCGGCTGGAGACAACGGCTGCCGGCGCAGACGACTCGCCGAGACTGGAAGCGCGCACCGTTCGCGCGACGTCGAATCCGATTCTCGCCGACGGAAAGGACTACACCGCTGATCCGGCCCCGCTCGTCGCGAACGGAGAACTCTACATCATCACGGGCCGCGACACGGCGGGCCCGGGCGTCAACGACTTCAAGATGCCCGAATGGCAAATGCTCGTCACGAGCGCCGATCCGATGGATGGCCGGTGGACGCACTACCCGCACCTCCTGAGACCCGAGCAGGTTTTCAAGTGGGCGGCGCCTGGCCGCGCCTACGCCGCGCAGATCGTGCGGGGCCCGCGCGGGAAGTTCTATCTCTATGCGCCGGTCGTGTACGCGGCGGCGACGACGAGAGACAAGTTCGCGATCGGTGTCGCCGTCGCGGATTCGCCGCTTGGCCCGTGGAGCGACGCGCACCCGCAAGGTCCGGTCGTGTCGCAGTCATATCCGATCGCGAACGACATCCAGAACATCGACCCCACGATCTTCGTCGATGACGACGCGCGCGTTTTTCTCTACTGGGGAACGTTCGGCCGTTTGAAGGGCGTGGAGCTCGAGCCTGACATGGTCACGTTCAAAGCCACACCCATCGACGTGCGCACGCTGAACGGTTTCTTCGAAGCGTCGTGGCTCTTCAAGCGGAAGGCCACCTACTACATGGCATACGCGGCCAACACCGCCGGACCGACGTCCGAGTGCACGGAAGCCGTCTACTACGCATGCATCGCGTATGGAACGTCACCGTCGCCGCTGGGTCCGTGGACCTATCGTGGTGTGATTCTCGATCCGGTGTCGTCGACGACGTCGCATCCCGGGATCATCGAGTACAAGAACAAGTGGTATCTCGTCTACCACACGGCCGACGCGAGAAACGGCGGGCACTTCCGCCGCTCGGTCGCGATCGATCGTCTCGAATGGGACGATGGCGTTTCTCCGCCGCGCATCAAGAAGGTCGTTCCTACGGGTGGTGCGCCGGCCGACACCACTCCGATCGCCAACATCGCGTCGCACGCGCGTATCACCGCGTCGAACCTGCCCGTTCCTACACAGTACTGGTTGCGCGCGGTGAACGACGGAAAGGTGCGCCAGTCGCCGCTTCCCCCCGACATGTGGGCCACGTGGTCGCGCAGCAATCCGCCGCAACAATGGATCATGTATCAGTGGGAGCAGCCGGAGATGCTCACCGGATCGAGCCTTCATTTCTGGGGCGATCACGCCGCGGGGTCGGGCGTCGGCGTCGCGCCGCCGAAAGCGTGGCGACTCGAATACTGGGATGACTCGGGATGGAAAGCGGTCAGCGCGCGCTCGCCGTACACGAGCACGCTCGACGCCGACAACAAGGTCGACTTCACTCCGGTAACGACGCGATGTTTGCGCGCCGTGTTCGACGCATCGACCGATGGTGCGTCCTTTGCCGCGGTGGCGCTCCAGGAGTGGGAGGTGTACTCGACGCGTGCGCGACCACCGCGCAGGCCGTCGGCAAGAGGGGCAGCGACGCCGGACTGTTCGCGGTAGGCGTGCGGACGATCTATCAGTGCGTGATGAAGGCCTACGACGCCGGCGCGAACGGAATCGTCGTGTCGCCCCGATACGAGGAGCTCGATCTTCCAATGAAAGTCCAGCGCATCATCGCCGCGCCTACCAGATATCGCCCACCGTAAACCCGTCGGGGAACGGATCGTCCGGATCGACGACGTACGTCGCCATGCCCGTGATCCACGCTTGACCGCCAAGGGTCGGCACGACGGCCGTGTACTTCCCGACCTTCGTCTCTTCGACGAGTCTCCCCGTGAAGACTGTTCCCAGCACGCCCGCATGCCGGAAGTCCTGGTTGAGCGAGAGTTTTCCTTTGGCGTACAGCGTTGCCATCTTGGCGCAGGTGCCCGTGCCGCACGGCGATCGATCGATCGCACCCGTCCATGTACTTCGCTTGTTCCAATCGAGTTCACCAGTGGAGACGACGACGGCGTTCTGCCAGTCGGCGTCGCTCTCGAGCGGCGGTCCTGAGAGTTGCGCGATCGTCACTCCCTCGAAGCCGGGTTGTTCGGGATGCACGATCGGGCACTGTTCCTTCGCGGCCGCCTTGATCATCTCGCCAATGCGGACGATGTCGCGCCCCTCATCGGGAGTGAGGCGCAGCCCGAACTGGGTCGCGTCGGCGATGACGTAGAACATTCCGCCGTACGCGACGTCGACCATCACGGTGCCCAGGTGCGGAACCTCGATGTTCGTGTCGAGATATGCCGCGAACGCAGGCACGTTCCTGAACGTGACGCGCTTCACCTTTCCGTTGGCGCAGTCCGCACGGACCTCGATGAGGCCCGCGGGCGACTCGAGGGTCAGCTCGGTGACGGGCTCCGTCATCGGCAGCATTCCCGTCTCGAGGAGCACGGTCGTCACGCAGATCGTATTCGTGCCGGACATCCCGGGGTATTCGACCTGCTCCATGATCACGTAGCCGGCGTCGGCGGCCGGGTTCGACGACGGGAGAATCAGATTGCAGTTCGCCGCCGGATAGCCCCGCGGTTCCGTGAGCATCCGCCGGCGCAGGTGGTCGGCGTGATCGCGGAGATAGCACATCTTGTCGTACATCGTCGTCCCGGGGACGTCGAGCACGCCGCCGACGATCACGCGGCCTGGTTCGCCGCAGGCATGCGCATCGATCGCCTGCACCATGTTGGAAAACCTCACCGAGATTCCTGCCGCATTGAGGGTCCTGGCGAATATACTGGTACATCCACTCTTTCAGGCCCGGCCATGAACGCGGCTCGACGAATCGTCTCGATCGCTCTCCCGTTTCTGACGCTGACGGCTTGCACTCGCGCGCCGGCCAATCCGGCGCCGGTTGCGGCGGCGCCGTCGGTGGAGTCTCGCCCGGGTGTCCGCCCCGTTCCCGACGCGCCGCCGGACGCGCTCCCGACTCGTCTGACCGACGCGGAATTTTGGAAGCTGCAAGCGGACATCTCGGAGCCGGGCGGCTACTTCCAGATTCGTGACAACTTCACCTCGAACGAAATGGAAGTTGGCGCGCTGTTCACCGCGCTCCGCGAACGCAATGTCGCCGGCGACGTGTACATGGGTGTGGGTCCGGAGCAGAACTTCACGTACATCGCGTCCATTCGGCCGCGCATGGCGTTCATCGTCGACATTCGACGGCAGGCGGTCGTGCAGCATCTGATGTTCAAGGCGTTCTTCGAGCTGGCGAAAGACCGCGCGGATTTCATCTCGCTCGTTTTCGCCAAGCCGCGGCCGCCTGGGCTCGACACGTCGACGTCGATCCAGGCGATGTGGGCCGCCTATCGCAACGTCGGCACCGATTCCGCCCTGGCCGCCAGGACGTACGCGCGGGTGGCGCGGCACCTTCTCGAGACGCACGGGTTCACATTCACTCCGGATGAACGGGAGACGCTCAAGTACGTCTTCGACGCATTCGTCGGCTACGGCCCGTCGATCGCGACGCGCGGTCTCTCCAACGGCCGGGGTGGCGACTTCGCCCAGCTCACGGGCTTCTCGGCCGATAGCGCGGGGCAACCACGGAGCTTTCTGTCCTCCGAGGAGAACTACCGGACGATCAAATCGCTTCACGAACGGAATCTCATCGTGCCCGTGTCGGGCGACTTCGGCGGCCCGAAGGCCGTGCGCGCCATCGGCGCGTACCTCACCCAGCATCACGGCACGCTGCGCGCGTTCTACGTCTCGAACGTCGAGCAGTATCTCTTCCAGGACGGCAAGGCATTAGCGTTTTATGAAAACGTCGCATCCATTCCTGTCGACTCGGCGAGCGTGTTCATTCGCCCGTACTCGATGCGCCGCGGGTTCGGCGGGTTCAGCGGGCCGACCCAATCGCTTTGCCCGATCGGTCCATTCATCGCGGCGGCGCGAGCGGGACGCGTGGGGTTCAACGAGGCGGCGCTGGCCTGCGTGAAGTAGTTGACCTGGCCGCCGCCAGGTAAGCCATGCTCGCCTCGAAGCCGGGCTTCCGCCTGGAATACCAAGTTCTAGTTCAGCCCGCAAAGCTCGACACAGATTCCGCAGATCTTGAACAGCGATCCCGCAGAGTGTTGCTGTTATCTGCGGGATTGTCGTTCAATTCGGCGGCATCTGCGTTGAATTCTTGGTCGATCAGCCGCGTGGCCGATTGGCGCAAAGCAGCCACGCCCGTACCGGCAGATATCGCGAAAGCGTTTCGCGTGGTAATCTCTTGAGGACTGGCGTGTCGTCATCCCAAAGCCTTGATCCATGCGTCGCATTTTCGCAGCAGCCGGCCTTTCGGCGGTATGCCTTTGGCAGCCGGCAAGCGCCCAACAGCCGACAACTCGTCGCGACACAGTTTCGCTGCGAGCCGATTATCGGGACCTCCCCGACCTTCTCAGCCACCTCCCGGCCGTCGCACCGCGACCGTTCGATGAATCGGTAGCTCTGTGGCTCGGCGCTCTGCCACTTTCGTGTCTCGACCGACTCCAGCCGAGGCCCGGCGGTCGCGGAGGCGGCCGAGCGAACGCACCCGTGCCGACAGACAGCACGCGCGGCCGCGCTGCGGCGGCGGCCGACTCGACGAGCAACACCCCCGCGCGCGGTTTGCCGCCCGCCGCTGCCAACAGCGGCGCCGGCTATTTCTGGGTCGCGAGCTACACGCTCATGAACGACCACGATCGTCTGCGCGCATTTTGGGGCTGCGGCGACTGGCATTCGGCCGTCTCGTCGACATGGGCGGCGATTAAAGTTCTCCAACGCTACCCGCAGAGTACTCTCCGCGACCTCACGCGAGAGAAGCTCAACGCCCACCTCGGGCGATCCAATCTCGACGGAGAGTTGTCGTTCTTTCGGGCGACCGCCGAGGCGATCAATCCCATTCCGTCGGCAAGCCAGACGGGGTTGTTCGAGCGTCCATATGGATTCGCCTGGTTGCTCGAGCTTGCGTCCTCACTGCGCACTTGGCGCCCCCCCGAGACCGAAGCAAAGCGCTGGTCGGCGAACGTGGCGCCGCTCGCCACATGGATGGCCGACAGCCTCGGCGCGTATTTCACGAAACTCGTCGAGCCCATTCGATCGGGCGCTCAAGGCAACACGGCGCTCAACATGACCCTCGCGTTCGATTACGCCGACGTCGCGCACGACACAAAGCTGCGATCGGCCATCGTCTCGACGGCCCGGAAATTTTACCTGTCGGATTCAACCTGCTCGACACAATCCGAACGCGTCGCTCCGGCAGCTGGCGGTCGCGGAGGTCGAGGGGGAGGAGCAGGGGGAGGGGGAGGGGGAGGGGGAGGGGGAGGGAGAGGCGGCGCGGTGAACGCAGATACCTCGAGTCACCAGCCGACGACGCCCAACGATCTGACCGCGGCCGCGCGCGGAGCTCCGCCGCCCACACAGTTCGGTGGCGCCGGCGCGGTGATCGCCTCGCCGTGTTTGAGTGAAGCGGCGCTCATGTCGCGCGTGCTCGCGCCGCGAGCATATGTCGCGTGGATCGACCGGGCGCTTCCCCCGCTGCAGTCCGGTCGCTTCGCCCCGCTCACGGAAGCGATCGCGATTCCGACGGCCGCTCCGCCCCCCACGCCGCAACCGCCCGCGGGTGCGCCTCCTATAGACACGACGCCCGCCGGTCGAGCCGCAGCGGCGGCAGCGGCAGCCGCCGCGCTTGCAACGGAACGCGCTCGACTCGCCGGCTTGTCGTTCTCTCGCGCGCAGTCGATGGAGCGCATCGCTCGCGCGCTTCCCGCGACCGATCCGCGCGTTGCGGCCTGGCATCGACTCTCCGCGATCCAAGCGGAGCGCGGTTTCGAGCTCATGCGGGACGATCAGGCCGGACTCTCGTGGCTGCCGGCGCAGGCGCTTCTATATATGACGGTGCGACAATGATCCCCCTCCCCATCCCTCTCCGACGCGTGGCGACAGCGGTACTCATGTCACTCGTCGCCGGCGCGGCGCTCGCGCAAACGGCGGTGCAGGCGGGTGGCGCTCGCCCGAAGGGCGACCCCGTGTTCAGCGATCTCGCGTCGTTCTATGCGTCGCTGCCGGTCGTGGCGCCTCATCCGTTGGACCGGGCGACCGCGTTGCAGCTCTCGACGATGCCGCTGTCGTGCATGGATCACCCGCAGCCTCGGCCAAACGCCGTCCCGTACATCTGGCACGCGACGTACACGCCCGTCGCCGACTACGAAACCACCCGCGCGTTCTACGGCTGCTACGACTGGCACTCGGCGGTGAATTCGGCGTGGACGCTCGTGAGAATTCTCAAGACGTTCCCCGACCTGCCCACCGCGCCGGCGATCCGTCAGAAGCTCAACGATCACTTCGGCGCGAACAACGTCGCCGGGGATTTACAGTTCTTTAAGACCGCCGGCACGTTCGAGCTGCCGTACGGATACGCCTGGCTGCTCCGACTCCAGTACGAGCTGCGGTCGTGGAACGACTCCGACGCCGTGCGGTGGGCCGCCAACATGCAGCCGATGGCGAGCTACATGTCGGAGCGAATGATCACCTATCTCAAAGGACTCCAGCAGCCGGTTCGAACCGGCGTGCATCCGAATACCGCGATGGCGATGGACAATGCCCTCGGATACGCTCGATCGTTCGATCCGGCTCTCGAAGCCGAGATCCGCGCCTCGGCCGAGCGCCTGTTCAAGCGTGACGTCCGCTGCAACACCGCCGCGGAACCCGGGCCGAGTGACTTTGCGTCACCGTGTCTCATGGAAGCGGCGATCATGGGCCAGCTCATGGATCGCGAGTCGTTTCTTCCCTGGCTCGATGCGTTCCTCCCGCCGCTCTACTCCGCCGAATTTCGCCCGCTCACGAAGGGGCTCGGTCCCGAATTCGTGAAGAACCCCGCGGCGATCGCGTCGAAGTCCCACATCGTTGGGCTCGCCTTCGTACGTGCCACCTCGATGGGTGAGTTGGCGGACGCGCTCGCACCGGGCGATCCGAGAGTGCCGGTGTTGCGTCGTCTGGCGGCGATCCAGGCGGCGACGGGTTTTCCGCTCATGGGCGCGGTTGGATACGACGGCTCGCACTACTACGCGAGTTGGGCGACGACCTACCTGATCACGAATCTGCCGGTCGCTCCGTAAGCCGCCGCTATGGCAATCCGATGGGGCGCGCTGCAAGATACGCGTGACCCGTACCGGAGTTCTCGGATGAACGCCTCACGCATGCGCGGAATTACGTCCGTCGCCGCGTTGCTCGTCACGGCCGCCACGGCCGGCGCGCAGAGCAAGCGCTCGATGACCTTCATGGACATCATGGAGCTCAAGAACGTCGGCGGCGTTTTGCTCTCGCCCGACGGGTCGAGGGTCGCGTACACCGTGAGTGCCTGGGAGCATCCCAACGCGCGCGCGTCGACGGATCCGGCAAAGCCCGATACTGCAAAGGGCGATAAGCACGATACGCGATCGCACATCTGGATCGTCGGCGCCGCGGGCGGAGCTCCGCGTCAACTCACGTTCAGCGAGCGCGGCGAGAACGCGCCGCAGTGGTCGCCCGACGGCCGCTCACTTGCCTTCTTGTCTGCTCGGGGATCGGGCACTGATGCGAAGACACAGCTCTGGATCCTCCCGCTGGACGGTGGTGAAGCGTATCAGCTGACGACGTCCAAAGAGAACGTGGGCGGCTTCGAGTGGTCGAGCGACGGCTCGCGCATCGCGTTCCTCGCCGTCGATACGCTGCCCAAGACGGACGAAGCCAAAACCGCTCGGCGCGATGACCCGCAAATCTTCGAGGGGAACTTCCGGCTATCGCACATCTGGGTGGTCGACGTCGCGACCAAGCACGCCACGGAAGTCGCGCACGGAAATCTCACCGTCAGCGGAGCGCCGAGCTGGTCGCCCGACGGAACGCGGCTCGCGTTCCAGGCCGTGCCGACGACGATGCTCCGAGATTCACGCTCGGACGTCTATGTAGTAACCATCGGCGACAAATCGTTGAAGAAAATCACCACGAAGCCCGAGGCGGGATCGCCGCCGGCGTGGTCGCCCGACGGCAAGACGATCGCCTTCACCGTACTTCCGCAGAGCCACGTCGCTCGCGCCGACAGCATCATGGATCGCGAGATCGGCAACGATCATCTGGTTCTGTACGACGTCGCCTCAGGCAAAGCCAAAGACACCTACGATCCAAAGGTTGACGTCTCGGCCGGGAACCCGCGCTGGACGCCCGACGGCTCGCGCGTGTTGTTCACCACGGGCGAGCGCGCGTGGACCGCAGTGTACGCGTACGACGTCGCGTCGAACAAACTGAATCACCTCGCCGGCAAGATGCTGATCGGCAATCCGTCGCTGTCGAAGGATGGACGGCTCGCGGCCTACACGTTGGGCTCGTCGAATGCGCCGGCCGACGTGTACGTGAGCGACCTGACGTTCGCGTCGCCGAAGAAGCTCACCGACCTCAACCCGCAGCTGCGCGACATCGCGTTGGGCGAGACGGAAGTCATCACGTGGAAGAGCACCGACGGCACGCCGGTCGAAGGTGTGCTGCTCAAGCCGGTCGGCTATCAGGCCGGGCGAAAGTATCCGCTGCTCGTCGAGGCCCACGGCGGTCCGACCGGCGCGACGAACGCCGGCTTCAAGGCGAACTGGGGATCGCCGGGCCAGGTGTGGGCCGGACAGGGCTGGGCCGTGTTGTACCCGAACCCGCGTGGCTCCACGAACTACGGCGAAAAGTTCACGCGCGCCAACATCATGGATTGGGGCGGCGGCGACTACCGCGACATCATGTCCGGCGTCGACGACGTGATCAAACGCGGCATCGCGGATTCGTCGAAGATGGCCTTCGAGGGATGGAGCTACGGCGGCTATATGACTGCGTGGGTCGTGAGCCAGACGAGTCGGTTCAAGGCGGCGCGGATGGGCGCGGGGTTGTCCGACCTGCAGAGCATGTACGGAACGACGGACATCCC
>DASYSS010000080.1 GCA_036003045.1 Gemmatimonadaceae bacterium | reverse complement strand
CACGACGATGGATCCGGAGCGCCGCACGCTGCTCAAGGTGTCGGTCGACGAAGCCACGATCGCGTCGCAGCTGTTCGAGACGCTGATGGGCGACGAGGTCGAGCCGCGTCGCATCTTCATCGAGAACAACGCGCAGTTCGTCAAGAACCTGGACATCTGAGTCGCGCGGTCGGGTCTGACTGGAGCGGGGCGGCGCGCGAGCGTCGCCTCGTTTCTTTTGCATGTCGGGCTCGACCGTGCATTCGCCCTTGCCACGCTGCCCGCGCTACGAGCAAGCTCCTCGTACCACCCGGTGGGAGATCGATGATGAACGGATTTTCACGCACGGCGTGCACGTACGCCGCCGCCCTGGGATTGGCCGGGCCGACGTCGCGACTCGCCGCTCAGGGCCACGACCACGAGAAAATCGGCGCCGTTCACTTCGCGACATCCTGCGCGCCGGCGGCCGGACCGCAATTCGACCGATCCGTCGCGCTCCTGCACTCGTTCGAGTTCGGCGCCGCGATCGCGGGGTTTCGAAGCGTGCTCCGGACCGATTCGACGTGCGCGATGGCGTACTGGGGCATCGCGCTGAGCCGCTGGACCAATCCCATGGCGCCAGGGATTCGCCCGCGGGCCCTGCTCTCGAGTGGACAGGAGGCGGCGGCCGCGGCGACGCGTTTGTCCGCATCGAAGACGCGGCGCGAGCGCGACTACGCCGCCGCCGTCGCCACGCTCTACGACGACTACGAGCACCGCGATCAAGAGAACCGCGTCGACGCGTACGAGCGGGCGATGGCCGACCTCGTTCAGCGCGAGCCGGCAGACACCGAAGCCAAGATCTTCCATGCCATCGCGCTCGTCGCCGCCGCGCGGCCGACGGACAAGTCGTACGCCAATCAGCTTCGCGCCGGCGCAACGCTCGAGACGCTCTGGAAGGCGCAACCCGACCATCCGGGCCTGGCACACTACATCATCCACGCCTACGACGTCCCGGCTCTCGCCCCCCGCGCCGCCGACGCCGCGCGCCGATACGCCGACATCGCACCGGGCGCGGCGCACGCGCTGCACATGCCGTCGCACACGTTCACGCGACTCGGCCTGTGGGAGCCGTCGATCGAGAGCAATCGGCGATCGGCGCAGGCGGCGTTGCGCGATTCATCCATCGCCGAAGTGTTGCACGCGTCGGACTACATGGAGTACGCGTACCTGCAGCTGCGACGCGATCGGGACGCCAAAGTGGTGCTCGACGGACTGCCCGCGCTCGCGCTGCGCTTCGATCCGAACGCGGTGACTGGAGCCGCCCCCGGTTCGGCGGGCATCTTCGCGCTCGCGGCGATCCCCGCGCGATATGCGCTCGAACGCCGGGCGTGGGACGAAGCCGCCGCACTGCCGCCGAAGACGACGACCGTGGCGTACGCCGACGCGGTGACGTGGTTCGCCCGCGCGCTCGGTTCGATCCACGTGAAGGAAGTCGGCGACGCCAAGACGGCCATCGACTCGCTCGGCGCGATGGACGCTCGTCTCGCGGACCAGGGCGAGACCTATTGGGCCGAGCAGGTCGCGATTCAGCGGCTCGACGCCGAAGCGTGGCTCGCGCTGGCGGACGGACGCCGCGACGCCGCGCTGTCGACGATGCGCGCGGCTGCGCGACGAGAGGATGCGACGGAGAAATCGGCCGTCACGCCCGGCCCTCTTCTGCCCGCGCGCGAGTTGCTCGGCGACATGCTGCTCGAGTTGAAGCGGCCGGCGGACGCCCGCGCCGAATTCGAGCGTGTGCTCGCCAAGGAGCCGAACCGGTTTCGCGCACTCGACGGCGCGCGCGCCGCGGCCCTCGCCGCGGGCGACAGGCGGGCCGCGGCCGCGTACGCGGCGCGCATCAAATCGGTCACCGGCGTGGATGCTCGGAATCCCTGAGTCGATGCGTTTCCAGTAGCGGTCGCATGCTGTGGCCCTTCGTCCACTGTGTAGAGGGCGTGTCCGCGGGCGAGTCTGCACCGGTCCAAAAACCGTTGCCGCCATATGCTGGTTCACATTGCGCTCGCTTTGCAGCTCAAGGCCGACCCTGCGCTGCAACCTCGACTCGAAGGCGTTCCGGTCGCGACGAATGCGATCACGGACGCCGCCGGCTACGCCGTGCTCAACTTCCTCACGTCCTGGCGCACCGCTTGGCTCGGCAGCGTCGACTGGCGGGGATCGAGCAGCACCGACTCGCGGCTGCGCGACGACCACTGCCACTGGGACGGCAGCTACAGTCCGTCCGGCGGCCGAGGATATTGGCGTCCGCCGACGCTCATCCACCGCTCCAGCCGCCGGTCGATGTGCCCTGACTGGGTCCCCGCCGACGAACAGGTGCCCGACGACGAGCGTCTATCGCGCGACGCGTCGCTCACGCCCGAGTGGCGCGACCGCGTCCACTCCACACGCTCGTTGCTCCTCGACTCGCTGGCGACCCTCGACAAGCTCAAGCCCGGCGATGCGTGGATCACCGGCGAACGCGTGCGCTTTCTCGTCGATCAGGGGCAGCTGAAGGAGGCCCTCGAGGTCGCCCGCAGTTGCACCGCCGAGCGTGTGTGGTGCGCGCAGCTCACTGGATTCGCGTACAACGCCGCTCGCGATTACGTGCGCGCCGACTCGGCCTACGACGCGGCGTCCGCCGCGATGACGCCTGAGCGCCGCTGCAAATGGAACAGCGTTCAGCTCCTGCTCGACGACAAGGGACAGTCGGCGTACGACCACATGAATTGCGACGAGCGCGCGGCCGCCAATCAGAAATTCTGGTGGCTGACCACGCCGCTCTTCTCCGACTCGACGCCCGACCGGCGGAGCGAAGACTTCACGCGCAAGGTGGTCATTCAGCTGCACTCGGCGCTTCCGTGGGACGAGCGCTACGATTGGCGCGATCGCTTCGGCGGCGAAGCCCTGTCCGAGATGCTCATGCGCTACGGTTGGCCGGCGTACTCGGCCTATGGCGGCGTGCAGGAGGAAGCGAGTCACGCGAGCTGGATGGGCTTCTACGACAGCACACGCACGGCGACCGCCGAATACCCCATGGATCGCCTCCACCTCGTGCCGGCCTGGCGCGCGATGGACGACCCCTTCCACGCCGGCGCGGACGCGTGGCAGATCAACATGCCGGCGCTGGCCGGCGACGAGGAGCCGGCGGCCCAGTGGTGGCCCGCCGAGCACTACGCGCGCGGAGCGGGCGGAATCGTTCAGCTGTCCGACCAGACCGTGATGCTGCGCCGCGACTCGGACATCCTCTTCGCGACGGCGTCGGGACTGAAGGCCGGCGGCAAGCAGTTGCGCGTCGACACATCGAGCGCGGTGCTGATCCGCACGACGGGGCCGCGCGACATCGAGCGTGTGACGCATCAGACCTTCAGGAACACGAGTGCGATCGTGTTGACGGCGAACATCTCGTCCAAGCCGGCGATCTTCGGAGCGGAGTTTCCGGCGCCGCACGGAGAGCTGTCGGCGCGCACGCGGTTCGGCATCGCGCCGCCCGCTCCGCTCGCGACGCTCCGTCATGGGGAAGCCGCGATCTCTGATCCGGTCCTGATTTCGGCCGAAGACGACGCGCCGCCGGGCCCGGACCGTGCGCTCCAGCAGATGCTGGGATCGACCCGCGTACGCGGCGCGAAAGTGGGCGTGTACTGGGAGACGTACGGCTATGCCGCCGGCGACTCGGTGGACGTGGCAGTGGTCATCTCGCGCCACGAGCCGATCAGCAAGGTTCGCCGCATCGGCATGCTCCTACGCCTCGCGCACGACCTCAACGGACAGGTCGCGGTGCGATGGGGCGAGCCGACGCCAGGCCACAGCTCGTGGACCGTGCCCGGCGTCGTACCGATTCAGGCGCGCAGCATTCGCCTGGATCTGTCACGTATCGAGCCGGGTCACTACACGGTTCAGGTGCTAGTTGGCAAGCATGGAAGCACGTCGCCGCCGCTCAGTTCGAGTCGTGATTTCGTGTTCGAGGGCACTTGAGCTTGAACTACAAACTGCGCAGCTGACAAGACCGCGACTGCCGAACGGCGCACCTGACTGAGACGCAACTGCCGAACGGCGCGAATTGTGCAACAGCCAAGCGGCGCGGAAAGGCGCGGCTGCCGAACGTCGTTCGGCAGTCGCGCCTTTCGCGACAGTTGTCAGTTGCGCCGCTGTCCGGTGCGCCGTTCGGGAGTTCGCGCCCCAGTCAGCCGCGCCGTCAGTTGTTTCAATTGTTGAAATTGATGACACCTGTCCCGCAGCCGACGCCTCGAATCCAGATGTTCTGCACTCCGTCGATGTCGTCGGCGAGATCGTGGTCCGCGATGAACATGTCCGCGTTGAATGAGGCCTCGTCGCCGTGACCCGCGAGATAGAACTCGGCGTGCGCGACGAAGACTCCGGGACCCGTCGTCGCGGTCTTCCCCTTCTCGTTGGGAATGCCGCCGCATTTGAACCCGGCGGATTCGAGCAACTGCACGGTATCCCAGTGCGTCCCTTCGCCTTGGGCGCACCCGTTGAGCGGACCGGACGTGAAGGTCACCAGGCAGCTGAAACCACCGTTTCCGTGACCGTCCGTCTCCGATGGGATGATGTTGTTCCCCGAGGCCGGATCGAACGATCCGCCGCCGGTCAGCTGAACGATCGCGCCCGTCGCGTTGACGATCGTGCCGTTGAAGCCGAACGCGCTTCTGCCTTGCGCGCGCTCGACGGAGTAGCTGGGCGTCTGCGGATTGCGGGGTGCGGTTTGCGAATCGCTGCAGCCCCAGACGACGAGGCCGGTGAAGAGCATGACAACTGCCGAAACAACACGCTTCATAACAACTCCATTTGAGTGATCGGTTGGCCGCGGGGGAATCAATGCCGAGGCGATATCGATCAAACGGAATCGCCGGGTGAATCCGGTCGCGGTGTCGCGGTACCGGTGACGCAACGACTCGACCCGCGGTTAGGCCCCTCGGAAACCTCACCGAGGGCACCGAGATGGTCGCTCGTTCTCTCGCCCGGCTCCGCTCCGCCGCGATTCTCGCGTCCGCGCTTCTCGCGCTCGCCGCGACCCGCGCCGCGGGTCAGCTGATCCAGATCAAGACGCTCCCCATCGCCGACGGCGATCAGTGGCGGCTCTTTCCGTCGGCCGCATCGGCGCTCGGCGACGTCTCGATCGCGCTCGCCGATTCGCTGCTCGACCCGTTCAAGAATCCGGCGAAAGGGTCGCGCCTGGCGAGCGGACGCGGTGCGTTCTTCAGCACACCGACGTTCTATTCGCTGTCAGACCACGCGGGCGGCGGGCGGACGCTCCCGGTCGGAGGCCTGGCGCGCTGGGGCTCGACCTTTGGCGGCTTCGTGCTCGCGCTGCAGGAAATCGACAGCACGACCAACTCGTCGCAAGCGTTTTTCCCTCCGGGTCCCGTCGCTCTCTCGGCGCAAACAGCGCCGGGCGTCGCTCCCGTCGTCACGACCACGACCGTGCAGCGCCCGAACCCGTCACGACAGAACCAATTCGCGTTCGGCAGTCTCGGTCACGCGTTCGAGGGCTCGCGCATCTCGGTTGCCGGAAGCGTGCTCTGGTCGGGACTTCACGACGTAGACGGGACCGAATTGATGTACGCCGGGAGCGCCGGCGTCGTGCAGCACGGCAACGCATTCGACGCACGCATCGGCGTGACGAAGGATTGGAGCGCCGGGGGAGGAGCCGATCGCGGCGATCGGACCGCCGAGCTGGTCCTGCTGCGCAGCTCGTACGCGATGACGCACGACGTCATGTGGATCGATCAGGCCTGGGACCCGAATCAACGCACGTTCACCAACGCGGCGCGCATCGACAACAATCTCGACCAGACGAACACCTGGGGACTTCAGCTCGGCTACTCGCAGCCTGTGTCCGACTCCGGGCTGCGTGTGGGTGCGATCGCGACCGTGAATCTCGCCTCGCATCCCAAGCTCCCCGACTACCAGATCGCGCAAGTCTCGGTGATTCCGTGGGACCCGGGCCACTCGGCGGCCTACGATCTCGGCGTCGGCCTGTCGAGAGTTCAAGGCCCGCTGACGTTCGGGCTCGACGCCGTCTATGAGCCGATAATCTCGCATACGTGGGGAGAGGCGCACGGCGCCACTCCCACCGCGTCTGGCGGCACGATTCCGGACGGCGGCAAGACGACGGAGAACAGATTCCACTTCTCCAATGGAGTCCTGCGGGCGGGAGTCGGCCACGACTTCGCCACCGGCCCACGCCAGATTCTTCGCGTGCAGCTGGGCATCGGCGTCCGGTCGATCGATTACACGCTCGATCAGACTGACCACGTGGCCGAGACGACGCAGCGGCAAAACGAGCATTGGAACGAATGGACGCGGACGTGGGGCCTGAGTTTGCATTTCACCGATCTCGAGCTTCGCTACGCGGGCCGCAGCGTCACGGGCACCGGTCGTCCCGGCGTCGTACCCGACGGGCGTGTTTTCCTCGCCGCCGACGCGGTCGGTCCGAACATCCTCGCCGCGCCGAACGGGCCGCTGTCACTCACGAACGTTTCGGTGATGACGCATCAGTTCTCCGTCTCTCTGCCGATCCGCTGAGGTGATTCCGATGCGCATGCTCACTCTCGAGATCGGCGCGCGTCTCGCGCTCGGATTGGCCGCAGCGACCGTCGTGGGCTGCAACGACGGCTCGGTCACGTCGCTTCCGGCGAATCCGTCGCTCGACCAGCAGGTCCGACAGGCGATCAGTCCCTGGGGCGTCGTTCCACTGCTTCCGGTCGCCGCGCCAGATCCGGCGCTGGTCGACCTCGGACGCTCGCTCTTCTTCGACAAGATCCTGAGCGGCAACCGCGACGTCGCGTGCGCCAGTTGTCACGATCCACGCAACGGCACGGACGACGCGCGTTCCCTGTCCGTCGGCACGGGCGCGGTCGGCGTGGGTGCCTCGCGAACGCTCGGCGCCGGCCGGTCCACGACGCCGCGCAACGCGCCCGCGCTGTTCAACGTGGGGCTCGGCGCCTTCTACTTGTTCTGGGACGGGCGCGTCACCGACGCGAACGGCACGGGCGGCAAGTTCACGACACCCGCGGGCGTCGCGCTGCCCAACGGCGTGGCGAACATGGTCGCGGCGCAAGCGATGATTCCCGTGACCAACCGGACGGAGATGCGCGGCAACGTCGGCGACCGCGACGTCTTGGGCAGCGCGAACGAACTGGCGGTCCCCGGCGACAGCGCGTTCGCGGCGATCTGGAAGGCGACGATGGCGCGCGTGTTGTCGGTCTCGGCGTACGTCCAGAAATTCAACGCGGCCTATCCCGGCATCGCGACGAACCAGCTCGGCTTCGAGCACGCGGCGAACGCGATCGCGGCGTTCGAGATCGCCTCATTCTCGAAGACCGGCTCTCCGTTCGACCGTTATCTCGCGCACGACGACAACGCGCTCTCCCCCGATGCCAAGCGCGGCGCGCTGCTCTTCTTCAGCACCGCGGGCTGCGCGTCGTGCCACAACGGTCCGCTGCTCGGCGGCCAGACGTTCGCGAACACGGGCGTCCCGCAAATCGGCCCCGGCGTCGCGCCGTCGGCACCGCTCGACGCGGGGCGCGGGGACGTCGCCGCCGGCGGTCCACCGCAGACCGGCCGGTTCACCTTCCGCGTCTCGCCGCTGCGCAACGTCGAGCTGAGCGCGCCGTACATGCACGACGGCGTGTACCCGACGCTCGAAGCGGTCGTGAGCCACTACAACAACGTCGACTCGGCGCTCGTCGGGTTCGACGTGACGCAGCTCGATGCGTCGTTGCGCGCGAGCTACCACGGCGATCCGACCACGTTTGCCGCGGTCCGCAAGACGCTCGACTTCCGACTTCAGCATTCGCTGAATCTCACGCCGGAGCAGCAGGGCCAGATCGTGGCGTTCCTCAAGTCGCTCACCGATCCCGCCGCCCGGAACCTCGGCGCACTTGTGCCGTCATCCGTGCCGAGCGGTCTTCCAGTGCCGTAGCTTCCCGGGCTTTCGCCCTCCGGTTTTCCGGTCTACCGGCCCACCGGTCTAGCGGTCTACCGGCATCAGCGCGCTTCGCTGACGAGACGCAGCTGCGTTCCCCAGGGGTCGCGCGCGGCGGCTGTCTCGCCGCTCCGCTCGACACGGTATCCGGCCGATTCGAGGCTTGCCGCCGCGTCCGCGACGTCGCTCGTCAACGGAACGACAACCTCCCACTCGATCAATTTGGCGTCGTCGTCGGCGGCGATGGGCGACTGCGCGGCCCACGTGTTCGTGCCCAGGTGGTGGTGGTAGCCGCCGGCGGACATGAAGAGCGCGCCGGGATAATTCCAGACAACTTTGTCGAAGCCGAGCGCGTCGTGATAGAAGGCCGCCGCTTGATCGATGTCGCGCACGTATAAATGAATGTGGCCGATCGTCGTGCCGGCCGGCGCGCCCGTCCATGGCTCGTTTCCGCCGGCGGCGATCAGATCTTCGACATCGAGCGGAATCGTGGTCATCGTCAGTTGGCGTGCCTCGTGACGCCATGCGCTGCGCGGCCGGTCGGCGTACACCTCGATGCCGATGCCGTCGGGGTCACTCAGGTAGATCGCTTCGCTCACGAAGTGGTCCGACATTCCCACGCGCTCACCGATGTCGGAGAGGTGCTTGAGAAAGCGGCCGAGGGCGGGACGGTTCGGCAGTAGAATCGCGAAGTGATAGAGACCGATGCGTCCGCGCCTCTCGACGGAATGAACGCCCGGCTTCTCGTGAATCTCGAGCAAGGTGACGTCGTCGCCGTGCGGGCCGAGGCGCGCCACGTCGCCCACCCGCTCGAGCAGGCGAAGGCCGATCACCGTTTCGTAATAGGCGACGGACCGGCCGAGGTCCGCGACCTGAATGCGCACTCGCCCGACATGCGTCGCCGGCGGGAGGCGGTAGCCTTTGGGCGCAAGCCCGTACCCCGGCGAAGGCGCGTCGCTCACGGGTGTTTCGCCAAAAACGCGAGGATGAGAGAATCCGTATGTTGAGCCTGCTCGAGAATCGGCAGGTGTGCCGCGCCTTCGATCGAGTGGAATTCGACGCCGGGGATCGCGCGGCGCACCGAGCCGTTCGTTTCGAACGGCACCGTCTGGTCGGCGATTCCCCACAGGAGAAGCGTCGGTACGCCTGTCGCGCCGACCGCGCGGTAGACCGAGTCCATGCTCGTCCCGGCGATGTTGCGCCTCGTGGACAGGAGCGCGTGCCCGAAGCCGCGGAATTTGGTCTGCGTGCGATAGCGATCGGCCCAATCGGGGAATCGTTCGGGACGCAGCAGGTCGCCGAACTGGCCCTGCGCCATCCGAGGCACGGCGAGTGTCTGCCAGAGATAATCGCCGATCAACGGCACGGCGAACAACCCGCCGGGCTTGCTCGCCGTCCCGGTGACAGGATCGACGAGCGTCAGCGTGCGAACGCGCTCCGGATGCCGGCTCACGAAAGTCGCGGTGACCCACCCGCCCATCGAAACACCGGCGACGTCGACGCGCTGGACGTGCAACGAATCGAGCAGGTCGCGCAGCTGGCGCTCGTACAGCTCGGCGTTGTAGACGACCGACGGCCGATCGGAAAAACCGCGGCCGTACTCGTCGTAGCGGATGACGCGATGCCCCGCCCCGGCGAGCGCCGCCGCGGTCGAGTCCCAGATGTAGTAGGGCACGGAGAATCCGTGCACCAGCACGATCGGACGCCCCGAGTCCGGGCCCGCCACGTCGAAGTGCGTCATGCCGTCGGTCAGGCGGACGAACTTGCCCGGAGCGGATCGCCGCGCCGCGGCGTCGATCGCGTCGCGTTCCGGATTGCGCAGCATCTCGAACCCTGTCACGCCGACGACCAGCGCCGCGAGCGCGACGCCGGACACGATCGATCCCTTCATAGGAGTTTACTCATCACGACCTACATCTCGTTCGGAGTGAACCCGCGGAACGCCAACAACGGTTCGACGACGGGGTCGCGGCCGACGAACGCGCGATACAGCTCCGCCGGATCCGCCGTCCCGCCGCGCGACAGCACCATCTCGCGAAACCGCTGCCCGGCCTCGCGCGAAAGACCGCCGCGCGCCTTGAACCAATCGTACGCGTCGTGGTCGAGGACTTCGGCCCAAAGATACGCGTAGTATCCAGCGCCGTAGCCGCCGTTCCACGCGTGCGCGAAGTACGTCGAGTGATACCGCGGCGGAATCTCCGCCACCGCGATTCCGTGCGCACGCAGCACGTCGCGTTCGAACGCGTCGATGTCACCGACCGTCTCGCCGGGCCGCCGACGGTGCCACTCCATGTCGAGCAACGCGGCCGAGACGTACTCGGTGAGCGCGAAACCCTGGTTGAAGGTGCGCGACCGCTTGATCCGCTCGACCAGCGCCGGCGGCATCGGCTCGTCCGTTTCGTGGTGCCGGGCGTACCGGGCGAAGACCGTCTCGTCGAGCGCCCAATGCTCGTTGAACTGCGACGGAAACTCTACGAAGTCGCGCGGCACGTTGGCGCCCGAGAGCATCGGATACTCGACGTCGGACAACATTCCGTGCAGCGCGTGTCCGAACTCATGGAAAAGCGTCCCGACCTCGTCGAACGAGAGCAGTGTGGGCTGCCCCGGCGCCGGCTTCGTGAAGTTCGTGACGTTGTAGACGATCGGGCGCGCATCGAGGAGCCGCGATTGGTCGGCGAACATGTCCATCCACGCGCCGCCGATCTTGTTGTCGCGCTTGAAGAAGTCCCCGTAGAACAGCGCGATCGGCGTCCCGTCCGCATCGATCACGTCGAAGACTCGAACTTCGGGATGGTAGACCGGAATGCCGTGCCGCTCGACGAGCTCGATTCCATACAATCGGTTCGCGGCGAAGAAGACGCCGTCTCGCAAGACGCGGTCGAGCTCGAAGTACGGCTTGATCTCGGATTCGTCGAGCTCGTATTCGGCTTTGCGCAAACGTTCGGCGTAGAGCTGCCAGTCCCACGGCGCGAGGACGAATTGTTCCCCCGACGCGTCGATCATCGATTGCAGTCGCGCGGCGTCGTGGCGCGCCCTGGCCGCGGCGGGCTCGCCGACCTGGTGAAGCAGCGCGATCGCCGCTTCGGGCGTCTTGGCCATCTGATCATCGAGCACGTACGCGGCGGCGTTGTCGTAGCCAAGCAGCGCCGCCCGCTCGGCGCGAAGCCCGGCCAGGCGAACGACGATGGAACGCGTGTCGACGGCGCCGTCGCGGTCGGAACGGTGGACGGAGGCCTCGAATAGCCGGCAGCGAAGCGCGCGGTCGTGCAGGAACGCGAGCGGTGGTTGCTGCGTGGTGTTCTGAATGGCGATCGCCCAGCTCCCCGGCGTGCCGCGTTCGGCGGCGAGCTGCGCCGCCGACGCGACGTCTTCGCGACTCAGGCCGTCGAGTTGCGCGACGTCGTCAACCGTGATCGAGGCTGCCTTGTTCGCCTCGAGCAAGCGGTTCTGAAACTCGGTCGTGAGCGTGGCCTCTTCGCGATTCAACTCGCGAAGGCGCGCCTTGTCGTCGGCGGAGAGACGCGCACCGGATCGCACGAAGTCCAAGTGGTATCGCTCGACCAGGCGACGCTGCTCGGCATTCAGCGCGAGCCCGTCGCGACGGTCGTACACGTCGCGAACCCGCGCGAAGAGCGCGTCGTCGAGGTAGATCGCGTCGGAGTGCGCGGCCAGCTTCGGCGCCTGGTCCGTCTGGATCGCCTGCAGGCGCTCGTTGGTGTTCGCGCTGGTCACGGCCGCGAACACGCGAAGGACGCGCGTCAACAGCTGGCCGGACCGCTCGAGCGCCGCGAACGTATTGTCGAACGACGGGGCTTCGGTCTGTCCGGCAATCGCCGCGACCTCGCGGAGATGCCGGCGCATCCCCTCCTCGATCGCCTCCGCGTAGTCGTCGTCTTGAATCAGATCGAACGGCGGAGCGCTGAACGGAAGCGAGCTCGGCGCCGCGAACGGATTCGTGTTCGGGAAGCCAAGCTGAGGGGGAGGCGGCGCCGACGAGGAGAGCGGGGCCCGGGGTTCGCCACGCTCCTCTACGTCAAGGCGCGGCTCAGACGCCGCGCGACTCGCCACGACTCAGAGAGAGGAGTTCCTTGCCGATCGCGATGTGAACGGCGATCAAGGCGATCACCACCAGACCGACGGAGATCCACGTGACCACGGACAGGGTTTGCATCATGCCGCCGGTCGCCGTGTGACGGCTGAGGTAGCCAATGAAAGCAAACAGCGCGACGAACCCCGCGCACGCACCGAAAGCGCCCAGTCCCGCGAGCCTCGCGTAATTCATCGCCATGTAATCACACGGTTGGTGTATTCGAAACATCTGCGGCCCGCGTGGGACGCGCAACTCGGCGCGGCCGGCTCGGGCTATGACTCCGGCCGATAAATCTCGGCGCCCGCGCTCGTCACGCGATGCGAGATCAACGGCAACGGAGGCTCGGCCTCGTCGGCGATCGAGATTGCATTCGACAGCGTCTCACGGCCACTGTCGATCCCATCGCGATTTCTGGCGAAGATCGTCGCCAGCGGATCACCGACCTCGACCCAATCGCCCGGCCGAGCGGTGATGACGAACCCGACCGTAGGATCGACGACGTCACCCAGCCGCGTACGGCCGCCGCCGAGCCGCGTGATGCCTCGTCCGATGGACTTGGGCTCGACGCGTGCGACGAGTCCTCGACGCGGCGCGGGGTAGATCTCGCACTCGATGGCCTGCGGAAGCACGGCCGGATCGTCGACCACCGATGGATTGCCGCCCTGCGCTTCGATGATTCTCTGAAACGTCTGAGCCGCTCGCCCGGTGCCGATGGATTTCTCGAGCTCCCGCCTCGCCGCGTCGAGATTCGGCGCGGCGCCGGCCAGCACGAGCATCTCGGCGCCGAGCGCGTACGTGAGCGACATGAGGTCGGGCGGCCCCTCGCCCTTGAGCGCCGCGATGGCCTCTTCGACCTCGAGCGCGTTGCCGCACGCGCGGCCGAGCGGCCGGTCCATCGCCGTGACCAGCGCGACGCAGTTGCACGCATGGTCGGCGGCGAGTTTGATCATCACGTCGGCCAGCTCGAGGACCTTGTCCAGCTCGGGGAGAAACGCGCCGCTGCCGCGTTTCAGATCCAACACCAGACCCGTGAGATCCTCCGCCAACTTCTTGCTCATGATGCTCGACGCCATGAGCGGGATCGACTCGACCGTCGCCGTGGCGTCGCGCAGCGCGTACATCTTGCGGTCCGCCGGCGCGATTTCAGCGGTCTGTCCGATCATCGCGCATCCGATGTCGTCGAGTTGGCGGCGCGTTTCCTCGAGCGACAGATCGGTGCGAAACCCGGGGATCGACTCGAGTTTGTCGAGCGTTCCGCCGGTATGGCCGAGCGAACGACCCGACATCATCGGCACGACGACTCCGGCCGACGCGACGAGCGGTGCGAGCACGATCGACACCTTGTCGCCCACGCCGCCCGTCGAATGCTTGTCGGCGCGCGGGCGTCCCAGATGCGCGAGGTCGAGGCGCTCCCCGCTCGCGATCATCGCTTCGGTGAGCGCCGACGTCTCGGCGCGATCGAGGCCCTTGAGAAAACAGGCCATGAGGAGCGCCGAGATTTGATAGTCCGGCACGTCGCCGCGCGCGTACGCCGAGGCGAGCGAACGCCATTCCGCCGGCTCGATGCGGCCGCCGTCACGCTTCCGCTCGATCAGCCCTTGCGCGAGCATTGATGACGGTTGATGGAGAATTCCGAGCGCGGGTGCGGAGCGCCGGAGGGAGGAACGATCACTTGGAGCGCGTGCGTTGATGGAACACCGAGAGGCCTTGTTTCATGTCTTTGTTGAAAGCTCGTAACACGACGATTGCGGTCGTTGCGCTGCTGCTCGGCACCGCCGGCGGTGTGCGGGCACAGTCCGCCGCGGAGCACGTCGCCCTGGGCGACAAGGACCGCAGCGCCCGCAATCCGACCGCCGCGCTCAAGGAATACGAGGCGGCCATCGCCGTCGACTCGACCAACTACGACGCGTTGAGAAACGCGGCGTACGAGTGCGTGGAACTCGGCGAATTCGACACGAATGCCGAACGTCGCGGCGCGCTGTACCGAAGCGCCGAACAGTACGCGCGTCGCGCCGTCGCGGCAAATCCGCGCGACGCCGACGGACATTTTCAAGTCGCGCAGGCGCTGGGCAGAAACGCGTTGACGATGGGCGTGCGCGACAGGATCAAGTTGGCGAGCGAAATCCGCAACGAGGCTCTCGCCGCGCTGGCGATCGACCCGAAGCACTCCGGCGCGCTGCACGTAATGGGCGTCTGGAACGCCGAGATCATGCGGGTGAACGGCTTCTCACGCACGATCGCGCGTCATTTCCTCGGCGCGTCGATCTTCGACGCCGCGAACTGGAACGACGCGCAGAAGTATCTCGAGGGCGCGGTGGCCGCGGATTCGACGCGAATCGTACACCGCCTCGATCTGGCGGCCGTCTACGCGGATCGCGACCAGCGCGCGAAGGCGATCGAACAGTACGAGTGGATCGCTCGCGCGCCGGTGACGGATTACAACGATCCGAGCTACAAGGCCGACGCGATGCGCCGCCTCACGGCACTGCGCTGACGGCGGAACTCGTCGTTCAGATCGCCCAGCATCTCGCGGCTACGGCGCGTCAGACGTTTTGACTGGCGCATCAACGCGCGTCGCGTGTCCACACCGCTTTGTGGCGCGGTGAGCAGCGCCGCCGCCGCACCGAGCACTGCGCCGATAGCGATGCCGGCGGCGAAAACCAGCACGCGATTGGGGCGGTCTGACGCGACCAGCGGGTGGCGGGCCGAGGACGCAAGTGGGCCCCTGTCAGTGGGTTCCGTCAGCATGTCACCGTTGGCGCGGGCGCGCGCCCGGCGGAGGATCGGTCCGGCGAAGGACATATTGGCACCTCTCGGAAGTCCGACGTGGTAAGGAAATTGCGGCTTGAGCAGTTCGAGACGATCCTTTTTCGCGCCTGAAACCATCCCGCGACGCGGCGTCGGCGGCCCGAGGGAGCATGACCGCAAACGGCAAGACCGTTCTTCTCGTCGAAGACAACGAAGACAACCGCATCGTTTATTCCACCATCCTCCGCCACTTCGGCTTCTCGGTCACCGAGGCGCTGAACGGCGAAGAGGGGATCGCGAAGGCGCGCACCGAACGCCCCGATCTCATCCTGATGGACATCTCGATCCCCGTGATCGACGGGTGGGAAGCGACGCAGGTGCTCAAACACGACCCGGACACGCGAAACATCCCGATCATCGCCCTCACCGCTCACGCGCTCGCCTCCGACCGCGAGAAAGCGATGGAGGTCGGGTGTGACGGATACCTGGCCAAACCGTGCGAGCCTCGCGCCGTTGTGGCCGAGGTGCAGCGCTTCCTGGGAAAATCGGATGGACGCACGGCGTGAGAGCGATCACTCCCGCATTCTGATCGTCGACGACAACCCGGACAGCCTGGAAATTCTGCGGGCACGCCTCGAGTCGTGGGGCTATCGCACGCAGACGGCGAGCGACGGTGAGGATGCGTTGGCGAAAATCGACGTGTCGCCGCCCGATCTCATCCTGCTCGACATCATGATGCCGCGCATGGATGGAATGGAGGTCGCGCGCCGCGTCAAAGGAAACCCGGCTCTGCCGTTCATCCCGATCATCATGGAGACGGCGCTCGCGACGACGGAGTCAAAGGTCGAAGGACTCGACTCCGGCGCCGACGACTACATCACGAAACCGATCGACTTCGCCGAGCTCAAAGCGCGCGTCAATTCGATGCTGCGCATCAAGAAGCTCCAGGACGCGCTCGAGGAACGTGAGCGGCAGCTGCTCGAGGCCAACCAGCGTCTCCGCCACATGTCGCAGACGGACGCGCTGACGGGCCTCGACAACCGACGGCAGCTCGAGGACCGGCTGGAGGAGATGTTCGAGCACGCGCGGCGGCTGAACGAGCCGTTCGCCTGCGTGATGTGTGATCTGGATCGCTTCAAGAGCGTGAACGACACCCACGGTCATCAGGTGGGCGACGTGGTATTGAAACAGCTCGCGCGCATCCTGAAACAGGAGGCGCGGGAAATTGATCGCGTGGGTCGTTATGGTGGAGAAGAGTTTATGCTCTTGCTGCCTGGGACGGTGCTCGACGCGGCCGTTACCTTCGCCGAGCGCGCGCGTAAAGCAGTAGAGGCTCACACGTTCAGTTTCGACGGCGGAACCCTGCA
>DASYSS010000079.1 GCA_036003045.1 Gemmatimonadaceae bacterium | reverse complement strand
GTGATGCCGATGTCGTCGCCGAAGATGACGAGGATGTTTGGTCGTGCCTGTGGCGCGGCGTTCTGCGCCCATGTCAGTTGGGGGACCAGGGAAAGAACGGCCACCGCGATGACGCCGACAACCAATCCTCGACGACGTGCTCTGCGTTCCATTGGGCTTCCCTCTCAGATCCGTCGTCCGCCATGGGATCGGACCGGCGTCCCAAGGCCCGTCATTTCTCAGCGTGCTCGATGCCTGAGGACGTCTTGCCGCTCCGACGCGACAGGCTGGCTACGACATTCCGTGGGCAGCCCACGGCATCCCGGAGAAGGGCACTGCCACTCTCGAAATGCTGCAGGAAATCAGCCGCTAGAACGAGTCCATACCAAGAGGGGCAGGTTTGGTACCAACTGGAGGTCCTTCAGGGAACCCGCGTCACCGACGACGCGCCGTTTACGCGATAAACGATGCGGAATATTTCTGGACGGCGACAATCCGCCCGACGAAACGATACGCGAGCGAGAAGGACTCTCGCACGCCAGACCATCGTGCTGCCGCTCCTCGTCGCGCGCGAGTTTCACGCGTTCAAGTCAACGGCGAGGTCGAAAAACCGTTGCACGATCCATCGCGGGAGCTCGCATCCGGATTCGACTTCGCATTCGGCCGGTCGTTCACGCGGAAGGTCGCCGCGATGATCGAGCTTCGCACCGAATCGAGCATCGACCTCCAGCGAGATCGGCTCGTGCTGGTGAACGCCGGCATCATCGACGGCGTGCGCAACGCGTCGTGTACGCGAACATCGGCCATTCGGTGTTCTCCGACGACGGAGGGCATTTCTACACCGGCGGCGGCTTCAAGGTCGTGATCGGCGGGTAGCCGGGCGTGCTACGCTCGACAGCCGTGGGCCGCGACATCAGGCTCGCGCTCAGGCGGCTCGGCGCGACGCCTCTCTTCACAACCTTCGCGATTCTCTCGCTCGCGGTCGGCGTCGCGATCACGACAGCCGTGTATTCGATCGTCGATGCGGTGTTCCTGCGCGGCCTCGGCATCCACGAGCCCGATCGCGTCGCCGTCATCGTCACCCCGTACAGCGGACGGCTGCTGACCGGCACGGTGTCGGAGCCGGACTTCCGCGATGTGCAGACCGCCCAGACGTCGTTCTCCCACGTCGCCGCGTCCGCCACGTTCGTTCGCCGCCTTGCCCTGCCGTCCGTGACGGAGATGGTCATCGGCGAGTCGGTGAGCGGATCGTACTTCGCCACGCTCGGCGTGGGCGCCAGGCTCGGACGCACGATTCAGCCGGGCGACGATGCCGGCGGCGGACGTGTGGTGATGCTGAGCGATACGCTGTGGCGACGGCGGTTCGCGTCCGATCCGCGGATCGTCGGCGCCACCGTGGCGATCTCCGGAGAACCCTTCGAGATTATCGGCGTGGCGCCGGCCTCGTTCAGCGGTCCTCGCGGATGGCTGGTGGGCACGCAGTTCTGGATTCCACTCGGTACCGAGTCACGGTTGAAGGAGCCCCCCCGGACGGCGGCGCCGCGCGCCACAGCACGAGACGATCGACGGCTCACCGTCTTTGGCCGCCTCGCAACGGAGGTGACGATCGCCGCGGCATCGGCGGAAATGCAGACCATCGCCGAGCGGCTCGACGAGTCTTTTCCGCCGCGATTCCGTGGCAAGGGCGTCGGCGCCACGGATCGCCCGTGGCGCGCAAAGACCATGGCGGCGATCTCCGACGACGAGGACTCCGCCGTGCGCCGGTTCGGGATGACGCTCGTGGCGCTCGTCGGGTTGGTGCTGGTCGTCGCCTGCACGAACCTCGGCAACCTCGTGCTCGCCCGCGGAAGTACACGGCTGCGCGAGCTCGCCGTGCGGCACGCCCTCGGCGCATCGAGGTGGCGGCTCGTGCGCGAACAGTGTGTCGAGAGCGTGATGCTGGCGGCCGGCGGCGCATTCGCGTCCTACGTCATGTTCGAGCTGTTGCGCGTCGTGATGGACACCGAGTTCAGCCTCGCCATGCCTTTCGGCGGCCGTACGACGCTGTCGTTTCATCCCGCGCTGAACGTGCCGGCGCTGACGATCGCGGTCTCGTCGCTCCTCATCGCGCTCGTCGTCTTCGGCCTCGAGCCGGCGATTCAGCTGACGCGCACGCTCGACGTTCGCGGCGCGCTCGCCGGCGGATCGGCCGCCGGACCGCAGCGCGGCCGACGCCAGCGGCTTCTCCTGCGGTGGCAGGTCGCCATCGCGGCCGGGTTCTTCATCATCGCCACCATGTTCGTGAAGTACTCGATCGCGGAGGCGCGCCATGATTCCGGCATCGACCTGGATCGAATCGCCGTCGCCGTTCTCAATTTCGACACGCCGGAGTGGAACGAGCCTCGCGCACGGCGCATCTTCGACCGGGTACTCGACGAGCTGCGGCGCCATCCGTCGGTCGAGGCGGCCTCACTGTCGAGTGGATTGCCCTTCGGCGTGCCGAGTACGCTGCGTCTGTCCATCTCACCACTGGAACAGACGAGCGCCGCGCGAATGGACCCGCAGGTGGTGACGACGATCGCCGGGGCCCCCTCGATGTTCCGAACGCTGGGGGTGGAGATCCTTCGTGGACGCGGTTTCGACGATCGCGACGGGCCGGCCGCGCCACGCGTCGTGGTCCTGAGCGAATTCACCGCACGGCAGATGTTCGGTACCGCCGACGTCGTCGGGCGCGAGATGGCGGTCGGCCCGACGCGGTCCCCGACGGCCACGATCGTCGGCGTTGCCGCCGATACGGACGTGGGCAGTCTCTTCGCGGATCCGCGGCCACTGGCCTACGTGCCGCTGACGCAGCACTACCAGCCGCTCATCACGGTCGTCGCGCGGGCATCCGGATCGGTGACGAATGCGGTGGGCGCGATGCGCGAGGCCATCCGGCGTGCCGATCCGGACGTGGCGGTCGACACCATCGGGACCGGACGATCGGTGCTCGCCGGACCCTTTCAAGTCCTACGCGGCCTCGGCATGACGGCGGTCGGCCTCGGCGCGATCACGCTGCTTCTCGCCATGGCGGGCCTCTACGGCATCCAGTCGCATATCATTGCAAACCGCACGCAGGAGATCGGCGTGCGGATGTCGTTGGGAGCCACCGCCGGACAGATCAAGCGCATGGTGCTCGTGGACGGCTATCGTCCTGTCCTGGACGGGCTCATCTTCGGGTTGTCGATTGGCCTCGTCGGCCGGGCGATCGCGCGCGCGTATCTCGAGCTGGACGTCGCCATCGTCGATCCGTGGATGCTGGTGGTGACGCCGATTCCGTTGATCTGTGCCGCGTTCTTCGCCTGCTACTTGCCGGCCCGCAGGGCCGCGGCGGTCGATCCCAACGTAGCGCTCCGCAGCGAATAGCCACGCCGGTAGTTTTCTGCCGTTCGTTTCACGTGCAGATCGGCCTGGTCGAGCACGACAGCGGTATCCATCTCAACTCCGGTCAGCGAGTCGTCGACACCAGCGCGGCGACGCGACTGCCGTCCTTCAGCGCGTCAGAGGGTTGAATGACGACGCGGTCACCGGGTGCAAGGCCGCGCTCGACCACCGTTCGTGTCCCGTCGAATCGACCAGCGACCACGCGCGTGAGTTGCGCTCGGCTGTTCCGCACCACGAACACCGCCCATTCATCACCCACACGGAAGAGGGCGGTGGACGGAATCGTCAAGACGTCTTCACCCGTCCAGACCACGATGGCCACCTTGACGTGGTACTCGTGTCCGAACGCCAACGGTCGGGGGGCTGTGACGTCGAGCACCACCGACACGCGCTGTTCCTCCAGACCAAGCGGGGACACCTTCGTGAACGCGGCCGGCTCGATTCGACGCACACGAGCTGACAGCGGAGGTCCGTCGCCCCAATCGTGAATCGTGGCGCGTGCGCCGGGCTGGACCGCCATCGCATCGGTGGTGAGGAAATCGGCGGCGACCTCGATGTTCGCGGTGTCACCGACTTCCAGGAGTGGCGTGCCGGAGGTCACCGGGCCGGCG
>DASYSS010000078.1 GCA_036003045.1 Gemmatimonadaceae bacterium | reverse complement strand
GTGGAGAACGTTCCCCAGCCCGAGAATGCTCCGCTGATTCTCGTCGCCGACGACGTCTCCGCGAACGTCGAGCTCCTGTTCGACCAGCTGCACGTGCTCGGCTTCCGGGCGATCGCGGCCGGCGACGGGCCGAGTGCCCTCGCGGCCTGCTTCGAGCACCGCCCCGACCTCTGCATCCTCGACGTCTCGATGCCCGCCGGCGACCTCGGCGTCGACGATCGGTCGACCGGCTTCGAGGTGTGCCGGCGGATCAAGCGCGATCCGCGAACGAAGAGCATTCCGGTCATCTTCGTCACGGCGCTGAACGACACGACCGACCGGGTGAAGGCGATCGAAGCGGGCGGCGATGACTTCCTCACGAAGCCGCACAACCGACTCGTGCTCGGCGCACGCGTTCGGAGTCTTCTGAAGCTCAAAGCCGCGACCGACTCGCTCGAGGACACGCTGCGGAAGCTCCGCGAGGTCGAGAAGATGCGCGACGATCTGATGAAGATGATCGTGCACGACCTCAAGACGCCGCTCACGTCGGTGCTCGCCACGCTCGAGATGATGATCGACGGCGACTTCGGCGAATTGCAGGACAAGCAGCGCCAGATGCTCACCGATGCCGAGGGGAAGGCCGAGGATCTCCTCGCGCTGATCGGCGACCTGCTCGAGGTCTCGCGCATCGAGGAGGCGACGATGTCGCTCGACCTCCAGCCGATCGCGCCGGCCGCGCTGCTCAACGAGATCGTGCACGAGTGGGGCATCCGCTTTCAACAGGAAGGCGCGACCGCGGCGATCGATGCGAGCGACGACGCGCCGGTGTTCGAGGCGGATAAGGGCCTCCTCAAGCGCGTGCTCGGCAACCTCGTGCAAAACGCGCTCACGCATTCCGCGAGCGCGATTTCGCTCAGTCTCTCCGCGCGACGCGACGGCGACGGAATCCTGTTTACCGTGGCGGACAACGGACCCGGAATTCCGCCGGAATATCACGAAGTGATCTTCCGCAAGTTCGAGCGCGTGAAGAACCAGAACGTGCCGAGCACGCGTAGCTCCGGTCTCGGGCTGGCGTTCTGCAAGCTCGTGGTCGACGCGCACGGCGGAAAGATCTGGGTGCAGAGCGCCGGAGAAGGCCAGGGGAGCGCTTTCCACTTCTCCCTGCCCGCCAAGCCCGCGCACCGCGACGTGCGCGTGACGATGGCCGGCGCGGTGCCGGTGTGAACATCTACCTGCGCACCTTCGGGTGCCGCGCGAACCACTACGACAGCGAAGCGGTTCGGGCAATGGTCGAGGCGAACGGCCACGCGGTCGTCGCCCGCGCCGCCGACGCGGACGTCGCCGTGTTCAATAGCTGCGCCGTCACGTCGGAAGCCGAGGCCGAGCTCAGAAAGGTCGTGCGGCGGAGCGCGCGTGAGCGCGTGGGGCTGCGCAGCGTCGTGATGGGCTGCGCCGCGGCGCTCGACGACGCGCGTCCCGCGTCGTCGCGCATCGCGTCGCTGCCGACGGTCGAACGGGTCGTCCCCGGCGCCGACCTGGACGCGATCGCCGGCGCGCTGGGCCTCGAGCCGCGCGCTCTCGCCGCGCGCACCGTCGCGCAGGCGGGCACGCGCGCGCTGTTGCGCGTGCAGGACGGCTGCGACGAGCACTGCACGTTTTGCGCGACGACGCTCGCTCGTGGCGCCAACCGAAGCCGTTCGATCGACGAATTGGTGCGCGAAGCGACGCTGCTCGCCGAGCGGCACCCTGAGATCGTCGTCACCGGAATTCACATCGGCACCTATGGCGCGGACATCGGGTCGTCGCTCGGCGAATTGATGAAGCGACTCGTGTCGAACGTGCCGGTCGTGCGATTCCGACTCTCGTCGATCGAAGCGACCGAGCTGGACGAACGGCTCGTCGAATTGTTGGTCGGCGCGCCGGACCGGCTCGCCCCGCACGTCCACGCGCCGCTGCAATCGGGCTCGGACCGCGTCCTGAAGCGAATGGGCCGGCGTTGGTACACGAGCGCGTCGTACGCGGAAGCGATCGAGCGTCTGGTGGGCCGGATGCCGGTCCTCGGGCTCGGCGCCGATGTCATTGCCGGATTCCCGGGCGAGACGGATGAGGATCACGCCGCGACCGTTCGCATGATCGAGGAGCTGCCGTTCACCTACCTGCACGTTTTTCCGTACTCCGCGCGCCCGGGCACGGCGGCCGAGCGGCTTCACGAGCCGGTCCACGCGGCCCAGGCCACGAAACGGGCGGCGGAACTGCGCGAGGCCGGTCGCCGCAAGGCGGCCTCTCATGTCGCCGCACGAACCGGAGGACTCGCGGACGTCGTGGTGATCGGCGGCGGAACAGATCGCGACGGGATGACCGGCGATTACCTCGACGTGCGAATTGGGGATCCCTCATTGGCGCGCGGAGATCGCTTCATCGGCCGCCTGGTCGCCGACGGAGCGGCACTACGGGCTGTCGGCGCGTAAATTCCCCAAGCCATGACCGACCGCCCCACCGTCTACATCGAGACCTACGGCTGCCAGATGAACGTGAGCGATTCCGAGCTGATGCTCGGCAAGCTCGCGGCGCACGGCTACGAGCCGGTGGGCGAGCCCGACGGCGCGGACGTCATACTCGTCAACACGTGCGCCATCCGCGACCACGCCGAGCAGCGAGTGCTCGGCCGGCTCGGCGAGCTGCGGCGAAGCATGAAGCCGGGGTCCGTGGTCGGCGTGACAGGCTGCATGGCGCAGCGGCTGGGACCGCAGCTGCTCACGAAGGCGAGGCACGTGAGCATCGTGGTAGGGCCCGATGGTTACCGAGCCCTGCCGGCGCTCATCGAGAGCGCGCGCAAGGGCGAGCGCACGATCGCGACGTCGTTCGACCTCGAGGAGCACTACGAGGATTTTCAGCCGCGGCGCTTCGACAAGGTGAAGGCGTGGATTCCCGTGCAGCGCGGCTGCGACTATCGCTGCACGTACTGCATCGTGCCGACGACGCGCGGACCGGAGCGCAGCCGCCGCCTCGCCGACGTCGTGCGCGAAGTGGAGTCGGTGGTCGCCGACGGAATGACGGAAGTCGTGCTGCTCGGCCAAACCGTGAACTCGTATCACGACGGCGAGTTCGATTTCGCCGATCTATTGCGGGCCGTCGGCAAAGCCGACGGCCTTCGGCGGATTCGGTTCACGAGCCCGCACCCGAACGATTTCTCCGAGCGAGTCATCGCGGCGATCGCCGAAGTCGACGCGGTCTGCGAGCACGTGCATTTGCCGATGCAGTCGGGATCGACGCGCGTGCTCAAGCGGATGCTGAGACGCTACACGCGCGAGGGATACCTCGACTGCGTGGCCAAGCTACGCGCGTCGATTCCGGGGCTGTCGCTCACGACCGACGTGATCGTCGGATTCCCGGGCGAGACCGACGAGGACTTCGAGGAGACGCTCGAGGTGGTGCGCGAAGTCGGTTTCGCCGACGGGTTCACGTTCAAGTTCTCGCCGCGCGACGGCACGCCGGCGACGAGAATGCCGGCGGAGCTGACGGTGAGCGACGAGGTGGCGAGCGAGCGTCTGGCCCGGCTCGTCGAGACGATTCGAGGCAACGCGCGCGCGTCGAACATGACGCAGTTGGGACGGCGGTACGAAGTGCTGATCGAGCGCGAGGCGCGGCGCGGCGACGAGTTGCTCATGGCGCGCACGCGGGACTTCAAGACGGTCATGGTGCCGGGTGACCCGAGCATGCTGGGCTCGTACGTGACGGTGGAGCTCACGGGGACCACGGGCTCGACGTTCACCGGACAGATCGTGGCGGAGCGGAAACCGTTGCCGATGGCGGGGTGACGCGGCAAACTGCGCGTAAGGGCAAAGCTGCGCAGCTGACGAAGGGCGCGACTAAGTAGCGCCGCACCTGACGAAGGGCGCGAATCCCAAACGGCGCGAAAGGCGCGACTGCTAAACCGCGCAAAAAAGCGCGACTGCTAGAGCGCGCAAAAAGGCGCTCGTTTGTCTCGCTCGGCAGCAAATCGATGTTAGTTCGCGCCTCGGTAGCCCCGACATTGGGCGAGTGCCGCTCATCGTGCTCTCGCTCGGGTGCTACCTCGCCGGGCTGCTCACCGGATTCGCCGGTGGATTCCCCTCGCTGATCGCCGCGATCGGCGTTGCGGGATTCGCGGCGTCTGTTGGGTTGCGGCGGGGACCGGTGATTGCGACGACCTTCTCCCTGTTGGTCGCGGCTGGGTTCGGAGTCGCTCGCGGGACGACAGCTGCTTCTCTCGCCTGCGCGGGACCGGTGCCGCGCCGCGCGACGCTTCGCGTGGTCGTCGAAGACAGCGTCGGCCCGGGAGGATACGTCGGGGGAGAGGCAGGCGCGTGTGGGCGCGTTTGGCTCTCGGTCGAGACGGGCAAGGCGGCGGCCGGCTCGCGCGTCGTCGCCGCCGGCGACGTGGCGCGCACGCAACGCGGCGTTTTGATCGATCACGCGAGCATCTCCGTCTCACGCGGACCGTCGCTGTTGGTGCGATGGCGGCAGGCGGCGGGGCGGGCGATTGACCGAACATTCGGCGGTGACGCGCCGCTCGTGCGCGCGCTGTTGATCGCGGACCGGAGCGAGCTCCCCCCGGAAGTGCGGGATCGCTTCGCGGCCGCCGGACTAGCGCACGTCTTGGCCATTGCCGGGTTGCACGTCGGCATCATCGCGTTGGCGATCGAGATCGCGCTGCAGCTCGCCGGCGTGCCGCGCTCGCGCGCCAACGTGCTCACCATCGCGGCGGTGGTGCTCTACGTCGCGGTGATCGGCGCGCCGATCCCCGCCGTTCGCGCGGCGATCATGCTCAACGCGTTTTTGGCGAGCCGCCTGGCGCAGCGGCCCACGTCGCGTTGGGCGATCGTCGCGCTCGGCGCCGCGCAGCCGCTCATCGATCCACGCGTCGTGCTCGACGCCGGCTATCAGTTGAGCGTCGTCGGCGTCACGTCGATGATTGCGGCGGGGCGCGTCGCGCGAAGAATCGGCGTGCACCGCTTGCCTCCGCTGACGCGTGCTCCGGCGCTGATTCTCGTCGGGACGACGGTGGCGACGATCGGATCCGCGCCGATCGTCGCGTGGGTATTCGGGCGAATCAGCCTCGCGGCGCCGTTGACGAATCTCGTCGCGACGCCGCTCCTCGAGTTGGCGCAACCGATGTTGTTCATCGGCATGCTGCTCGCGCCGGTCCATCCGCTGGCGGCGCTCCTCGCCGACGCCGCGCATCCGTTGCTCGGCAGCCTGGACCGCGTGGCGACGGTGGCCGCCTCGACGCCCGGCGCGTCCATCCTCGTGGCGCCGACACCCATGTGCGCCGCGATCGCGGCGGTGTTGTCCGCGGCGTTCATCGTGGCGTGTGCGTCGCGGGACTGGCGGGCCCCGGCGGCCATTTCTTCCGTCGCCGGCGTGATGCTGATCTGGCTGCCGGTCGCGTCGTCGCGAGTCGCCGCAAGCACCGGCGGTGAGCTCGAGCTGCACATGATCGACGTGGGGCAGGGAGACGCGGTCGCACTGCGTACGCCGCACGGTCATTGGATTCTCGTCGACGCGGGTCGCGCGTGGCACGGCGGCGATGCCGGACGTCAGACCGTCGTGCCGTACATCGGGCGACGGGGCGGCCCGCTCGATCTCTTCGTGCTGTCGCATCCGCATACGGATCACGTCGGTGGCGCGGCGACCGTGCTCGACGCGCTCCATCCCATGACCTACGTCGACGCGGGTTTTCCCGGAGCGGCGGACGCGTATCGGGCGTCGCTCGACGCCGCTCGGCGCGATCACGTGCGGTGGGTGCGCGCTCATCCGGGCGACGAGATGGCGGTCGACGGCGTCGCGCTCGAGTTTCTCGCCCCGGACTCGACGTGGACGGCCAAGCTGGTGGATCCAAATCTCGCGAGCGTGATCGTGCTCGTTCGCTATGGCGAGATTCGGATGTTGATGATGGGCGACGCCGAGCAGCCGGAGGAGGAGTGGCTCCTCGAGAACGAGCGCGACGAGCTGCACGCCGACGTGTTGAAGGTGGGACACCATGGCAGCAAGACGAGCAGCAGCGAGCGCTTTCTCGACGCGGTCGCACCGCGGCTCGCGCTCGTATCGGTCGGCGCGGGAAACTCGTATCACTTGCCGACGCCGGTGATCATGGAACGCCTCGCGGCGCATGGAGCGCAAGTCTTGCGGACCGACCGGCTCGGGACCATCGTGGCGCGAACGGACGGACACCGGCTCACCATCGACGCCGCGGGAGATACATGGGAATTGCCGCCGCGCTCCGTCGCGCCGCGCGCGCCGTAGTCGGTCGCCCAATCGAGTTGCCGCCCGCCCTTCTGGACCGCTATCCCGAGCTTGGCAACGCGCGCTGGCGGGTCGGTGGCCTGCCGCCGCGCGTCGGCGGATGGTGCCTTGGCCAGGCGTCAGTGTCGGCGATCACCCTGTGGCGCACCATCTGGCTGGCGCATCCGGCCCGCGTGTCGGCAGAATTGCTCTTGCATGAAATCCGGCACGTTGCCCAGTTTGAGTCCGACCGGACGTTCGCGGTTCGGTATCTATGGGAGTCAGTGCGACGCGGGTATCATGGAAACAAGTATGAGATCGACGCGCGCGAGTACGCGGCCGCGCGAGTAACCTCGGACAGTTGAGGGGGGCAGCGTGGTCAAACACACGGCAACATCTGTCGTCACGATCGAGCGCTTCATCATCGAAGAGGAGCGCCTCCATCCTGAAGCGACGGGCGAGCTCTCCGGCATTCTGTATGACCTTGCGCTCGCGGCGAAGATGATCGCCAACAAAGTGCGTAGCGCCGGCCTCGCCGACATCCTCGGATCGGCCGACACGGAGAACGTGCAGGGCGAGGTGCAGCAGAAGCTGGACGTGATGGCGAACGAGATCATCGTGAAGGCGATGGACCACGGCGGCCGCCTGTGCGCCATGGCGTCGGAGGAAGAGCCGGGCATCATCCAGATCCCGGAGCACTTCAAGTGCGGCAAGTACGTGCTGCTGTTCGACCCGCTCGACGGTTCCTCGAACATCGACGTCAACGTGCCGGTCGGCACGATCTTCTCCGTCGTCCGCAAGATCACGCGCGGCCGCCACGGCGAAATGGAAGACCTGCTCCAGCCCGGGCGGCGCCAGGTGGCGGCCGGCTACGTCATCTACGGGTCGAGCACGATGATGGTCTACACCACGGGGCAGGGAGCGCACGGATTCACGCTCGATCCGTCGATCGGCGAATTCCTCCTCTCGCATCCGAACATCCGCATCCCCGAAGACGGGCGGTATCTCTCGGTCAACGACTCGTACGAAGCGATGTGGGACGAGCGCGTCCGCTCGGTCATGCGTCACTATCGCGGCCTCGAGAACAGCCACCGACCCTTGAGCACACGCTACGTCGGCTCGCTCGTCGCCGATTTCCACCGCAACCTGCTCGGCGGCGGCATCTTCGCGTATCCGGCGAACATGAAGACGCCGCGGGGCAAGCTGCGCCTTCTGTACGAAGCGAACCCGCTCGCGTTCATCGTCGAGCAGGCCGGCGGCGCCGCGATCGACGGCGGCCAGCGCGTTCTCGACGTGTTGCCGAGCGAGCTCCACCAGCGCACGCCCCTCTACATCGGCAGCAAGAACGAAGTCGCGCTCGCGCAGCAGATCCTCTCGCCGCGCCCCGATCTCGTCGTCGCATAGCGTTTTGCGGCGGCGCTCTGTGTTCGCTCCAGCGGCGTTTTAGCGAGCGTCGCTGTACGAATGAAACTGCAACGATTTGACGGATAGACCACGGATCTCGCGGAGCAAAGCAACAGCTTTGAGGCTTTTTAAAAGCCTTTATTGGTTGCTCTTTCCGCGAAATCGGTGGTTGTCCGCGAAATCGTTGCAGTATCAAATCGTACAGGCTGAACCGGCGAGACCAGGCGAGTACGCCACACGGAGCCCCGTGCCCGTGGGTCGGAGCGTGCCGAATGGCGGCGCGGATTATCTTCCGGGCGCATGAGCCAGCCACGCAAGGACAACGAGCAGCGCGAGACCCCGTCGGGCATCCCGATCGACGTCGTGTATCGGCCGGGCGACGACACGGTGGACTACGCGCGTGATCTCGCCGATCCGGGCGCGTTTCCGTTCACGCGCGGCGTGCAGGCGACGATGTACCGCGGGCGTCTGTGGACGATGCGCCAGTATGCGGGGTTCGGGACGGCGGCCGAAACGAACCGACGGTTTCGTCTGTTGCTCGACGCCGGCCAGACGGGATTGAGCGTCGCGTTCGACTTGCCGACGCAGATGGGCATCGACTCCAATTCGCCGCGAGCGTTGGGAGAAGTCGGCCGCGTGGGCGTGGCGATCGACACGGTTGACGACATGCACCGTCTGCTCGACGGCATTCCGCTCGACAAGGTCTCGACGTCGATGACGATCAACGCGACGGCGTCGACGCTGCTCGCGATGTACATCGTCGTGGCCGAGGAGCGCGGGATCGGCCGCGCAGCGCTGAGCGGCACGATCCAGAACGACATCCTCAAAGAGTACATCGCGCGCGGCACGTACATTTACCCGCCCGAGCCGAGCCTCGCGCTGGTCGCCGAGGTGTTCCGGTTCTGCGCGAAGGAAGTGCCGAACTGGAACCCGATCTCCATCTCGGGCTATCACATCCGCGAGGCGGGGGCGACGGCCGTACAGGAACTGGCATTTACATTCGCGAACGCCGTCGAGTACGTCCAGCGTGCCGTCGCCCGCGGGCTGGACGTGAATTCGTTCGCGCCGCGGCTGTCGTTCTTCTTCGCCGCGCACAACGATCTCTTCGAGGAGGTCGCGAAGTTCCGCGCGGCGCGCCGGATCTACGCGCGTCTCATGCGCGAGCGGTTCAAGGCGAACGATCAGAGCTCCCGACTGCGATTTCACACACAGACCGGCGGCGTGACCCTCCAGGCGCAGCAGCCGCTCAACAACGTCGTCCGCGTGGCGGTGCAGGCGCTGTCCGCGGTGCTCGGAGGGACGCAGTCGCTGCACACGAACGGCTACGACGAAGCGCTCGCGCTGCCGACGGCCGAAGCGGCCACGCTCGCCCTCCGCACGCAGCAGGTGCTCGCGTTCGAGTCCGGCGTCGCGGCCACGGTGGATCCACTCGCCGGGAGCTATTACGTCGAGCATCTCACGAACGAGCTCGAACGTCGCGCGCTCGAGCTGCTCGAGGCGGTGGACGCGTTGGGCGGCGCGGCGCGCGCGATCGAGGCGTCGTTTTTTCAGGAAGAGATCGCGCGCAGCGCGTACGACCAGCAGATGCGCGTCGAGCACGGCCAGACGGTCATCGTCGGCGTCAACAAGTTCGGCGACAAGGAGCCTCCGCCGATCATTCCCGCCCCGGACTATTCAGCGCTCGAGCGCGACCAGGTCGAGCGCCTCGAGGGCTCGCGAAGCTCGCGCGACGCTGGTCGTGTGTCCGCGGCGCTCCGCGCGCTGAGCGACGCCGCGAAGTCCTCCGGGGCGCCGCTCATGCCGCTGATCATCGACGCGACACGCGCCCGCGCGAGCGTGGGTGAGATCGCGGATTCGCTGAGAGAGGCGTGGGGCGAGTATAGGCCGGCGTGAACGGGGCTACCGGGGAACCGGGATACCGGGATCGCGTTGATCGGTCGCCAGGTTTCGCTGTTCCGATATCCCGGTGCGCGGTTTCCCAATCAACATTTCGTCATCCCGCGCGCAGGATCTCAACCGGATTCGCGCGGACTGCCTGACGGATCGGGCCGAGGCAGGCCAACGCCGCACTGAGAAACAGAAGCGCCTCGGCAGCCACCAACGCCAATGCCACCTCGTATCGCACGTGTGGCAGGCTGTTGGCGAAGGGTTGTGTGGCGACAATAGCGAGGAATGCACCGATACCCACGCCGGCGAGCATCGTCACGGCGCAATCGTGCAGCACCGCGCGCGCGATGTCGCGCGACTGCGGACCGAGCGCGATTCGCGTCGCCAACTCTCGCCGGCGCCGGTTCACGGTGTACGCGACGACACCATACAAGCCGACCGCGCAGAGCGTGAGCCCGAAGATGCCGAACGCGGCGAACATCGCGGCGAAAAAAGCGCTCCCCTGGCGCTGACCACGTAGAGGCTCGGCTCCGCCGGAAGGTCGAGGCCTGAGCGCGGGTTCAACTCGACCGATCGCACCACGCCCACCACGCGCAGCCACGGGCGCTTCGAGTCTCGAGCACCGAGCTTGATCATTCGTCCGACCGGCGACGCGAGCCCCGGCCATAGGCGCCGCGCGGCGCTGTCGTCGACGATCACGACACCCGTCTCGGCGCCGCGATCGCCCGGTTGAAAATCGCGGCCGTCGACGATCGGGAGGCCGAGTGTCGAGAGGTACGTCGGGCTCACCGCGTGGTACCGGTTCACGTTCATCCCGCTTTTGCCTTCTTCGGCGAACACGATGCCCCCGTCCGGCTTCTCCTCGCACGACGTGGCGGCGTCACGTACGCCCGGCATCGTGTTCATGTGGCCGGCGAGATCGTCGTAAAAGCGCTCGACGGCCGAATCGCTCGGCATGTGGCGAACCGGATGGCTGGGCTCTTCAACCAGGAACGTCCGGCGTGGGGGGATGCTGACAGACGAGCCGCGCGGCAGCCGGGTCATGCCAGGAACCCTGCGAAGCGCGGTGGCGCCGCCGCGTTTCTCATCCTTGAACTCACCGCCCGAAGGTCGTTAACTTTTCTGTGTCCACCGCGTCGCCTAAGTCTCAGCTAAATGCCAACTTACGAGTTCCGCTGTCCAAGCGGCCACAGCTTCGAGCGCTTCTACCGCAAGATCGCCGACGCCGCGACGGAGCTCGAGTGTCCGGAGTGCGGCAAGATTGCGACGCGCCAGCTCTCGGGCGGCGCAGGGCTCGTGTTCAAGGGATCGGGCTTCTACCTGACCGACTACGGGCGCAACGCGCACCGAAACGGCGGCGCCGGCAAGCCGAGCGAGAAATCGTCGAGCGAATCGTCGAGCGAGGGGAAGAGCGAATCGAAGCCGGAGTCGAAGCCCACCGAATCGAAGAGCGATTCCGGCGGATCGAGCAGTGCGGACTCGAAGCGAACCGAGGCCAAGAGCGACGCGTCCGGATCGTCATCGTCGAGCAAGCCTGACTCATCCTCGACCAAGAAGCCCGGCTCCGGCGGCGGCTCGGGCAACTGATGGACACCACCGAAGCGCTTCGCGCCGAGCTCGTTCGCGCCGCGCAGTCACTCGGCGCGCCCGGAGATGTCGACCCGGTCATCGAGCGGCCGCGCGACCCCGCGTTCGGCGATTGGGCGACGAATCTCGCCATGGTGCTCGCCAAGCCCCTCGGGAAAAAGCCGCGCGACCTGGCGAAGGACATCATCGAGCGGCTCGATCATTTGCGCGCGGGAATTCGTTCCGCGGAGATCGCGGGCCCGGGGTTCATCAATTTTCGCCTCGCGACCGACGTCTTTTCCGACGGGCTGCGCGCTCTCATCACGGCCGGGCACGCCTACGGTCAGTCGAACGCGGGCGAGCAGTGTCCGGTGAACGTCGAGTTCGTTTCGGCGAATCCGACCGGTCCGTTGCATGTCGGGCACGGGCGTCAAGCGGCGCTCGGCGACGCGATCTCGTCGCTGCTGGCGATCACAGGATGGCGGGTCACGCGAGAGTTCTACTACAACGACGCGGGCGCGCAGATCGCGAACCTCGCGCTCAGTGTGCAGGCGCGAGTGCGCGAGCTCGCGGGGAAGGAAGGCGCGCTTCCCGAAGGCGGCTACCACGGCGAATACATTCGCGAGTTGGCCGCGCGGTACGCGGAGGAGAATTCGGGCGACGCGAACGCCGACGACCTCGACGCGGTGCGTCGCTTCGCCGTGCGCGAGCTGCGCAAGGAACAGGACCGCGACCTGCAGGCGTTCGGCGTGAGGTTCGACGTTTACTTCTTGGAATCGTCGCTCTACGAGGACGGCCGCGTCGACGATACGGTGCGACGGCTGGTCGCCGCGGGACACACGTACGACAAAGACGGCGCGCTCTGGCTGCGCACGACGGACTTCGGCGACGACAAGGATCGCGTCATGCGCCGCAGCGCCGAGAAGGGCGGTGAGCCGACCTACTTCGTGCCCGACGTCGCGTACCACGTCACGAAATGGGAGCGCGGGTTCAAGCGCGCGATCAACGTGCAGGGCGCCGATCACCACAGCACGGTCACGCGCGTGCGCGTCGGCTTGCAGGCGCTCGAGGCCGGAATTCCCACGGGCTATCCGGACTACGTGCTGCATCAGATGGTGACCGTGATGCGTGGCGGCGAAGAGGTGAAGATCTCCAAGCGCGCCGGCAGCTACGTCACCGTGCGCGATCTCGTCGACGAAGTCGGGCGCGACGCGGTTCGCTACTTCTTCCTCATGCGGAAGGGCGACTCGCAGCTCGTGTTCGACGTCGACGTCGCGCGCTCGCAGTCGGACGAGAATCCCGTCTACTACATCCAGATGGCGCACGCGCGCATGTCCGGGATCTTCCGCGTCGGAGAGATCGAGCCGGCGTCGGTCACGGGCGTCGACGCGGATCTCTCGTTGCTCACTCTTCCGGAAGAGCAGGAGCTCATGAAGGCGCTGCTCGACTATCCGGCGATCGTCGCCGGAGCGGCCACGGCGCTCGAGCCGCATCGCATCGCCAACTATCTCCACGACACCGCCGGCAAGACACACCTCTGGTATCACAAGGCGCACGTGCTGAACGAACCCGAGCCGCTGATGCGCGCGCGGCTCGTTCTCACGCGTGCCGCTCAACTCGTTCTTCGCAACGGGCTCTCGCTCCTCGGCATCTCGGCGCCGGAGCGGATGTGAGCCGGCGCTGTTCGACCCTTCATCAACCCACATGACAGTTCTCGTCGTCGGGTCCGTAGCGCTCGACTCCGTCGAGACGCCGTTCGGTCGCGCGGACAACGTTCTTGGCGGGTCAGGCACCTTCTTCTCGGCGGCGGCGAGCCATCTGGCGCCGGTGCAGCTCGTTGGAGTAATCGGCGCCGACTTTCCGCTCGACAAGCTCAAGCACGCGTTCGCGTCGCGTCCGATCGACATCGCGGGGCTCGAGCAGGCTGAGGGAACGTCGTTTCGCTGGCGCGGGCGGTACCGGCACGATCTCAACGTCGCCGAGACGCTCGAGACGCACCTCGGAGTGTTCTCGAATTTTCGTCCGAAGATTCCGGAACAGTTTCGCAAGGCGCCGTTCGTCTTTCTGGGCAACATCGACCCGCGGCTCCAGCTCGACGTGCTGACGCAGGTCGCCAAACCCAAGCTCGTCGCGTGCGACACGATGAATTTCTGGATCGAGAGCCGGCGCCCGGACATCCTCAAGCTGCTGTCGCACGTCGACCTCATCACGCTCAACGATGCCGAGGCGCGGCAGCTGACCGAGGAATTCAACCTCGTCAAAGCGGCGCGGTGGATCATGTCGCGCGGCCCGAAGCACGTCGTGATCAAGAAGGGCGAGCACGGCGCATTCATGTTCACCGGCTCGAGCATCTTCTTCGCCCCGGCGTATCCGTTGGAATCGGTGTTCGATCCGACCGGCGCGGGTGATTCGTTCGCCGGCGGATTCATGGGCTATCTCGCCAGTACGGACGACCTTTCCGACGCGAATCTGCGGCGCGCCGTGGTCTACGGCTCGGCGATGGGCTCGTTCGCCGTCGAGAAGTTTTCCGTCGATCGTTTGCTCGAGATCACGCCGGACGATCTCCGCGCGCGCGTCGGCGACTTCCATCGACTCGTGTCGTTCGAAGAGGGGATTTCGTGAGCGGACCGCTCGACTATCGCACCGCCGGCGTCGACATCGACGCGGCCGACGACGCGAAGCAGCGCATCAAGACGCACGTGCTGTCGACCCTCACCGCCGGCGCACGCGGCGAGTTCGGCGGATTCGGCGGCATGTTCCGCGTTCCGACCGACGTACCCAAACCGGTGCTCGTCGCCAGCGCCGACGGCGTAGGAACCAAGCTCAAGGTCGCGATCGACGCCGGTCGGCACGACACGGTGGGACACGATCTCGTGAACCACTGTGTCAACGACATTCTCGTGCAGGGCGCGCTGCCGCTCTTCTTCCTCGACTACGTCGCGATGGGCGCGCTCGAGCCGCAAGTCGTCGAGGGCATCGTCGCCGGTGTCGCAGCGGGCTGCCGCGAGAACGGCTGCTCGTTGATCGGCGGCGAGACTGCGGAGATGCCCGGAGTGTACACGCCGCCCGACTACGACCTCGCCGGATTCATCGTCGGCTACGTCGATGAGGATGCGATACTCGGCGCGGGCCGCGTGCGCGACGGCGACGTCTTGATCGGCCTGGAGAGCAGCGGACTTCACACGAACGGTCTGTCGCTCGCCCGGCGGATCGTCGCCGAACGAATGAATCTCGGCGTCTCGGATCGTTTCCCGGGCGACGATCGCTCGGCGGCCGACGTGCTGCTGGCGATCCACCGCTCGTATCTCGCCGCGTTGAAGCCCGTGCTCTCCGACGGATCCATTCACGCCATGGCGCACATCACCGGCGGAGGCATCCCAGGCAACCTCAATCGCGCGTTGCCGCCTTCGCTCGACGCGCAGGTCAACGTTCGCAGCTGGACCGTGCCGAACGTTTTCCGGCAGTTGGCAAAGGCTGGGCGCGTCGAGGAGTCCGAAATGTTCCGAACGTTCAACATGGGCGTCGGAATGGTGGTGATCGCGCCGCCGAGCTCCGTCGACGCCGTGATCGCCTCCGTGACCGCTGCCGGTGTGCGCGGATGGACCATTGGTCGAGTCAGCGCCGGGTCGGGTCGCGTAGTCCTCAACGAAGGGGAATAGGGCAGTGAAAAAACGAATCGCGAGTGTCGTGGCTTCGGCGGTCGTCGCTCTCGCGGGGGTATCGCCCCGCGTCATGGCGCAGGATCTTTCGGCGCCTCGCTGCGCGGGCGCGGGCGGCGGATCGATCGCGCTCGCGGCGCAAGACGCGTGTCAGCAGGCGTACGACGTGTATCAGCTGCTGGCGCCGCAGCTCGGCTTGGCGCTCGCCGGCGGCAACGCGACCGCGGGTGTCGGCGGCGTCCTCGGTGGGCTCGGGCATTTCTCCGTCGGAGTTCGGGCCAACGCGTTCGATGGGCTGCTTCCGAACACCGACAACAATGGCTTCCCCATCAGCACGACGGGTGCGCAGCGCCGAACGCTCCCGACGCAAAATCAATTCTTTGGACTGCCGACGGCCGACGCGGCGATCGGACTGTTCAAGGGCTTTCCCGTCGGTCTCACCGACGTGTTCGGAATCGACGCGCTGGTGAGTGCGGAGTACGTCCCGACGATCAACGACGGCACCAACAACAGCTTCTCGCTGAACCCGTCGTCGAATTTCCAGTTTGGATACGGAGCGCGGATCGGCCTGCTGTCCGAATCCATCGCGTTTCCCGGCGTGTCCTTCACGTGGATCGAGCGCGATCTGCCGACGATCGACATAAACGTTCATTCGGGCGGCGACGTTGGCGTCAATTCGAGCACGATCGGTATCACCGATTTGCGCGTGAAGACTAGCGCTTGGCGCGTCGTCGCGAGCAAGAGCTTGATGGCGTTCTCCGTGGCGGCCGGTATCGGTCGCGATCGATACAACCAGTCCGCCACCCTCGAGGGCACGGTCAATCAATCCGGCGGATCGGCGACGCAAAGTGTGCCCGCGTCGCAGGTGCTCAACCGGACGAACATATTCGGCGACCTCGCGATCAACCTGCCGATTCTCAAGATCGTTTTCGAGGCGGGCAACGCGATGGGCGGGTCCGTCGCCACCTACAACTCATTTGCCGGCGGACGGGCGGATCGTTCGCAGCTCTACGGATCGTTCGGCCTTCGGTTGAGCCGGTGAGGTCGCTCGGCGCGCGATGAACGAAGCCGCGGGGCGCGCGGACAAGGAGTTCATGCGCCACGCGCTCGCGTTGGCCGAGCGTGGGTGGGGTCAGACCGCGCCGAACCCGATGGTCGGCGCGGTCGTCGTCTTGGAAGGCCGCGTCGCGGGCGAAGGATTTCACGCCCGTTTCGGCGAGGCGCACGCCGAAATCGTCGCGCTCCGAGAGGCCGGAGCCGCCGCGAAGGGTGCGACGCTGTACGTGAGTCTCGAGCCCTGCGCCCACCACGGGAAAACGCCGCCGTGCGCCGACGCGATCATTCGAGCCGGCGTCTCGCGCGTCGTCGCCGCGGTCGGCGACCCGAGCCGTGTCGCGCGCGGCGGCATGGAAAAATTGCGCGCCGCCGGTGTCAGTGCTCACCTGTCGCCCGCCGAAGAGCGGGACGCGGCGGTCGAGCTGAACGCGGCGTTCTTCCACGCTCAGACCAGCAACCGCCCGTGGGCGACGCTCAAGCTGGCCCTCTCGGCCGACGATCGCATCGCCGATCCGTCGCGGGAGCGTCGGTGGATCACCGGCGAGGCGGCTCGCGCCGAGGTGCATCGGTTGCGCGCCAACAGCGACGCGATTGCGGTCGGCATCGGGACCGTGCTCGCCGACGACCCCGCGCTCACGGTGCGCGGCGTTCCGGCGCCGCGCGTGGCGCCTCGTCGTGTCGTGTTCGATTCACAAGCGCGAATCCCGGTGGAATCGACGCTCGTTCGCACGGCGCGCGAAACGCCGACGATCGTCATCGCGCGTCCGGGCGCCGACCGAAAGGCCGTTTCAGCGCTAGCCACTCACGGGGTCCAGGTCGCCGCCGAGCCGGACCTGGACGCGGCGCTCGTCGCACTACGGGCAGCCGGGGTGCGGTCGCTTTTTCTCGAGGGCGGCGCGCGCTTGGCCGGGGCGTTTCTCGCGCAGTCGCTCGTCGACAGGCTCATTATCTTTCGCTCACGGAGAATCGTCGGCCACGGACCGGGCGCCTTCGACTTTGCGCCGGCCGGATTTGCGGCGTCGCTTGCGCGAACGCGTGTGGTCGATGAGCGGCCGTTTGGCGACGATATCATGACCATTTACGCGCTTCACGAGGTCGAGTGTTCACCGGCCTGATCGACGACGTCGGGCGGATTACGGCTGTCACAGCGACGGACGCCGGCCGTGAATTTCGGGTCGAGTGCCGCTACTCGGATCTCACGGCGGGTGAGAGCATCGCCGTGAATGGCGCGTGTCTCACGGTTCGGGAGCATGGTCCACAGTGGTTCACCGCCGCGGCCGTGACGACGACGCTGGACCGCACGACGATGGGTTCTTGGAGCACGAGCGCGCGGGTCAATCTCGAGCGGGCGGTGCGCGTCGGCGACCGGTTGGGCGGGCATTTCGTCCAAGGCCACGTAGACGGGGTTGCCACGGTCGAGGCGGTAGAACAGCGGGGCGACGCGAGGGTCATCGACCTTGCTCTCCCCTCCGGGCTAGCCGAGCTTATGGTACCGCACGGGTCCCTGGCGGTGGACGGCGTCAGCCTCACGGTGAACGACCTGCCCGCCCCCGGAACCGTGCAGGTGTCGCTCATCGACTACACGCTGCGGCACACGACGCTGGGTGACCTGGCTATCGGTCGTCGCGTGCACGTCGAAGCGGACATGCTCGGGAAATACGTGCAGCGTTTGCTCAAGGAATCGACATGGCTTTCGGAACGATAGAGCAGGCGATCGAGGCGATCCGGGACGGCAAGTTCGTCATCGTCGCCGACGACGAGGATCGCGAGAACGAGGGCGATCTCATCTGCGCCGCGGAATTGATCACGCCCGAGATGGTCAATTTCATGATCAAGAAGGCGGGCGGGATGATCTGCCTCGCCCTGACGGGCGAGCGCGTGGACGCGCTTGCCCTTCCATTGATGGCCGAGAACCGGATCGACGACTACCACACGGCGTACACGACGACGATCGATGCCTCGACGAGGTTCGGCGTCACGACGGGGATCAGCGCGCAGGATCGCGCGAAGACGATTCGCGTCGCGGTGGACCCGGAGGCGGAACCCGGTCATCTGCGTCACGGCGGCCACGTGTTTCCGCTCCGCGCCCGGGACGGCGGCGTCCTTCAGCGCACCGGGCACACGGAAGCCGCGGTCGATCTCTCGCGTCTCGCCGGGCTCCGGCCCGCGGGCGTGATCTGTGAGATTCTGAATGACGACGGCACCAGCTCGCGCCGGCCGCAGCTCGAGCAGTTCGCCGCCGAGCACAACATCGTGTTCGTTACCGTCGCGCAGCTCGTCGCCTACCGCCTCAAGAGCGAACGTCTCGTTCATCGCGTGGCTGAGGCTCGGCTGCCGAACGAGCATGGCGAGTGGCGGATCGTCGGCTACCGGAACGACGTGGACGCCCATGAGCACGTGGCGCTTGTCTATGGGGATTTGGGGGGCGACGCCGCCGGCACCGACGACGTGCTCGTCCGCATCCACTCGAAGTGTCTCACGGGCGACGTGTTCCATTCGCTGCGCTGCGACTGCGGCTGGCAGCTCGACACGGCGATGGAAATGATCGCGAAAGAAGGACGCGGCGTCGTCGTCTATCTCGATCAGGAAGGGCGCGGCATCGGTCTGCTCAACAAGCTCAAGGCGTACGAGCTTCAGGATCGCGGCGCGGACACCGTCGAGGCGAATGAGCAACTCGGCTTCAAGCCGGATTTGCGCAACTACGGCATCGGCGCGCAGATCCTGCTCGACTTGGGCCTCACGTCGATTCGTCCGATCACCAACAATCCGCGCAAGATGGTCGGCCTCGAGGGCTACGGCATTCGACTCGGCGAGCGTGTTCCGATCGTCCAGCCGTCGCACGACGAGAACGCCGGATATCTCCGCACGAAGCGCGACAAGCTCGGACATCTGTTCACGTCCGACGCGGCGGACTGACTGAGGCACGCCTCCCTGACGGACATCTCATAGTGGCCGACTTCGCGGGGACGCCGTCCGCTGCGCATCGGCGGTTCGCGGTCGTCGCCAGCCGGTTCAACCAGCCGATCGTCGAGAAGCTCGTCGATGGTGCGCTCGACGCGCTCGTTCGCCACGGCGCGTCGGCCGATGACGTCGACGTCGTCTGGGTGCCGGGCGCATGGGAGCTTCCACTCGCCGCGCGCCGGCTGCTCACCAGCGAGCGGTACGACGCGCTCGTCGCCGTCGGCGCCGTGATTCGCGGAGACACGCCACACTTCGACTACGTCGCCGGCGAAGCGTCGCGCGGCTTGGCGCGAGCGAGCACGGAGTTCGATACGCCGATCGGATTCGGCGTCCTCACCTGCGACAACGACGAGCAGGCGCAGGCGCGCGCGGGCGGCGCGCACGGCAACAAAGGTTGGGATGCGGCGCTCGCCGCGTTGGAGATGGTCGACCTGTTCGATCGCCTCGATGCCTCGGACGAGGGTTGAAACCCGCGCGCGCGCTCGCGTCCTGCAAGCGCTGTATGCGTGGGACCTGCGGGGGGCGGGGCACGGAAACGAGTCGCTCGAGCGCGTAGCGCATCGCATCTGGGACGATCTCGCCGTTCCCGCCGACGAGCGTCAGTTCGCCAAGCCGTTGGTGGATGACCTCTCCCGCCGCGGTTCCGTGCTCGACGCGGAGTTGGCCGACGTCACGACCAACTGGCGGCTCGAGCGGCTCGGCGTGGTCGAGCGAAGTGTGCTTCGACTCGCGGCGGTAGAGCTCGACCGAGGCGAAACGCCGCCGCGCGTCGTGATCCAGGAGGCCGTGCATCTCGCCGAGCGCTACGGCTCGGCGCGCAGCGCGAAGTTCGTGAACGGCGTCGTCGACGCGCTGGCCAGGCGCATGGGGCGCATGTAGTGCGCATCCTCGTCGTCAACTGGCAGGATAGCGAGAATCCGCAGGCGGGCGGCGCCGAGATCCACCTCCACGAGATCTTCGGGCGACTGGCGCGGAAGGGCCACGACGTGCGCTTGCTCTGCGGCGGCTGGCCCGACTGTCCGCCGCGCGCGTCGCTCGACGGCATCGAGGTGTATCGCGTGGGAACGCGGCACAGCTTTCCGTTCGTCGCGCGGCGCCATTACACGCAGCATCTCGCGAAGTGGGCCGACGTCCTCGTCGAGGACATCAACAAAGTGCCGCTGTACACGACGCGCTGGGGCGCGCCGCACACGATGGCGCTCGTGCCTCACCTGTTCGGATCGACCGCGTTTCAAGAGTTGCCCGCGCCGCTGGCCGCAGCGGTGTGGACGGCGGAACGGCCGCTCGGACGGATGTATCGCGATGTGCCGTTCGAAGCGATCAGCGAAAGCACGGCCGACGACCTTGAGGCGCGCGGCATTGCCCGCACCTCCATCGAAGTGATCTACCCCGGCGTCGACACTGTCGGCTACACACCCGACGCGTCGGTGCGTTCGGAGGCGCCCGTGTTCTCGTACCTCGGCCGCCTCAAGCGATACAAGGGCGTGCACCTCGTGATTCGCGCGTTCGCGCAGCTGAACGTTCCGAACGCCGTTCTCGAGATCGCGGGCGCCGGCGACTATCGCCCCGATCTCGAGGAGCTGGCTCACTCGCTTGATCTGCGCGAGCGCATCAAGTTTCTTGGGCGCGTCAGCGAGCCCGAGAAGCTCTCGCTCTTGCGGCGCTCGTGGGCGCTGGTGTTCGCGTCACCAAAGGAGGGGTGGGGAATCACGAATCTCGAGGCCGCGGCCTGCGCCACGCCCGTCGTCGCGTCCAACTCGCCGGGGATCCGCGAGTCGGTGCGCGACGACCACACCGGGTTCCTCGTGCCGCACGGCGACGTGCCGGCGATGGCCGCCGGCATGCGGCGCATCGCGACGTCGCGCGAGCTCGTCGCGCGCTTGGGCGCCGAGGCGCGGACCTTCGCCGAGAGCTTTACGTGGGAACGCGCCGCGGACCAGACCGAAGCGCATCTGCAGCGAATCATCGCGGGCGGGAAACGCGCGTGACCAAGCCGCTCACGGTTGGGCGACTGCTCGAGCGTCTCAGAGACACGCTCGAGCTGGAACACGTCGAGGGTACGAACGGGCTCGACCGAATCATCGAGAACCCGAACGCGTCGAGCCCGGGGCTCGTGTTGGCCGGCTACACGGCCCGCTTCCCTGCGCAACGACTGCAGGTGTTCGGCGAAACCGAGATCACGTACCTCAAGTCGATGGACCCGGCGCTTCGCCGTGAGAACCTGAAGAAGTTCTTCTCGTTCCCGATCCCCTGCGTCTTCATCACGAAGGGGCAGGAGCCAGGACCCGACCTGCGGGAGCTGGCGGCGACGTCCGGTGTCGCGCTCATCCGGTCGCATCTCAAGACCGACCAGTTCTACAACCGCCTCAAGCCGTGGCTCGAGACCGAATTCTCGCCGACGACGAATCTGCACGCCTCGCTCGCCGACGTGTTCGGCGTCGGTCTGCTGTTCGTCGGCAAGAGCGGAATCGGCAAATCGGAGTGCGTTCTCGATCTCGTCGAACGCGGGCATCGTTTCGTCGCTGACGATCTGGTCATCGCCAGCCGCCGGGGGCGCAATCTCGTCGTCGGTCGCGGCCACGACCTGCAGAAGCACCACATGGAGATTCGCGGCGTCGGACTGATCGACATTCCGTCGCTCTTCGGCGTGCGCGCGGTCCGCCATCAAAAGCGCATCGAGGTCGTGGTGCAGCTCGAGCACTGGGACCACGGCGATCCGCCGGACCGCACGGGGCTCGACACTGAAACGACGACCATTCTCGACGTCGAGCTGCCGAAGATGCGCGTCCCGCTCAATCCTGGAAAGAACATCACCGTCATCGCGGAGGTCATCGCGATGAACCATTTGCTCAAGTACAGCGGCATCGACCCGGCGCAGCGGTTCAACGAGCGGCTCGTGAAACAGCTGCGCGACCAGTCCGACGTCCAGCGATATCTTCAGGAAGACGATGAGTAGCGAGAGCACTGCACCTTCCCCGGGAAGTCCGCGCGCGATCGTCATGGGCCACGGCGATTTCGCGGTGGGGCTGATCTCGGCGGTCGAGCAGATCACCGGCCGAGGGCGGATGCTCATGCCGCTCGCCGTGAAACAGCTCGGCGTCGATGACATCGAGGCGCTGCTGCGCAAGGAGATGCTCGCCGCAGGCGTGCGCGTGATCTTCACCGACCTGCAGGCGGGCAGCTGCACGATGGCGTCGCGAAAGATCTTGCACGGCATGGACGACGCGGTGCTCGTCGCCGGCGTGAATCTCCCGACGCTCCTCGACTTCGTGTTCGCCGACTCCGTGCCGGCGGTCGAGGCGGCGCGTCACGCCGCGGAGCGGGGAAAGGCATCGATCACCGCGGTCGGTGGAGCGCCGAAGTGACGCTCGAGCTCTATCGCATCGACGACCGGTTGATTCACGGCCAGGTCGTCGTGGGATGGGGCCAGCCGTTGGGCCTCAAGTTCATCGTGCTCGTCGACGACGCCGTGGCGGGGAGCGACTGGGAGCAGGAGCTCTACCGCATGGGCGTGCCGCCGGAGATGGACGTCTACTTTCACGATGTCGGCGCCGCGGCGGAGCGTATCCCGAAGTACCGCGCCGATCCGCGTTCGGGGTTGCTGCTCACTGGCGACATCACGACGATGCAACGCCTCGCGCAGAGTGTGTGGCCGACGCTCGACGCGGTGAACGTCGGGGGGATTCACTCGCGCCCCGGCCGAGTGCAGAAGCTTCGCTACGTGTTCCTGTCCGCCGACGAGGCGACGGAGCTTCGCGCGTTGGAAGCACGCGGCGTGAAAGTCACCGCGCAGGACCTGCCCGGCGCGCGCTGCGTCCCGCTCCAGGACCTATTGAATGGTGACGATCTGTGAACGTCGTCGAGGTCCTTCCGATCGCGCTCCTCGGCGGTCTGCTCGGTCTGGACGTCGTGAGCTTTCCGCAAGCGATGGTGTCGCGGCCGCTCGTCGCGGCGACGCTCGCCGGCGCTCTGGTCGGACAGCCGTCGAGCGGCCTGCTGATCGGCGTTGCGCTGGAACTGTTGGCGTTGGAGACGCTGCCCTTCGGGGCGTCGCGATATCCCGAATGGGGCTCGGCCGCCGTCGTCGGCGGCGCGATCTTCTCCGAGCATCCGTCGCATCCGCCCGGTGGGATGACGATTGCCGTTCTCGGTGCGCTGGCCACGACGTGGGTCGGCGGTTGGACGATGGTGAAGCTGCGTCAGCTCAACGCGCGGTTGGCCCGCTCGCGCCGCGAGGGACTCGAGGCGGGCGCGCGCGGTACGGTGATCTCGCTGCAACTCATGGGACTCACCGCGGATCTCGTGCGCGGCGGGCTGCTCACGTTGATCGCGTTCTTGATTCTCGCGCCGATCGCCGACGCGACGATCGGTCTCTGGACGATGGACGCGCGGCTCTCGCGCAGTCTCGTCGTCGCGACGGTGGCGAGCGTCGCCGCCGGCGCGGCGTGGAAGCTCTTTCACGCGACGGCCGGCGCGCGCTGGTTTTTCGTCGGCGGTCTTGCCATTGGCCTCGTAATCCTTTTCGCGAAATGACCACAGGCGCGCAGCCGGTCCCGCCGCAGTCCCCCCGCTCGCTCGCGGAGCTTCCGTTCCGGACCCGCCTCGCGATCTTCATGCGCCTGCTCGCGATTCAGGGCTCGTGGAACTATGAGAGTTTGCTCGGCAACGGCATCGGCTTCTGCGTCGAGCCCGCGCTTCGGTTGTTCCCGGAGGGCATCCACTCCGAACGGTTCAAGACGGCGCTGGCTCGCGAGAGCCATTACTTCAACGCGCATCCGTACTTGGCGTCGGTTGCCGTCGGCGCGCTCGCGAGGGCCGAGCTCGACGGCGAGCCGCCCCAACGGATCGAGCGGTTCCGCACAGCCTTGTGTGGGCCGCTCGGCAGCGTCGGCGACCGCCTGGTTTGGGCGGGATGGCTTCCGTTCTGCTCGCTTGCATCGCTCGCCATCTTTGGTCTGGGCGCGAGCGCGCCTGTGGTCGTCGGGTTCTTCCTCATCGTCTACAACGCGGGACACCTCGCCCTGCGCGCGTGGGGGCTGCGCACGGGGTGGAAGCATGGGTTGCGCGTGGCGTCGGCGCTCGGGAACCCCGTGCTGCGGCGTGGCCCGGAACAGATTGGACGTCTGGCCGCGCTCGCCACGGGAATAGCGATTCCGTTGTCGCTCGGCCGGATCATCGGCCCCGGGCGAAATCTCCTCGGTAGCGTTCTCATCGCGGTCGCGGTCGGCGCGTTCGTCGTCGTCCGCCTGAAGGGTCGCATCGAAGGCTGGAGGCTCTCGCTCGGCGTGCTCGCCGCTTTCGTCCTCGTTTCGGTGATCGCCTAATGCCCGAACGCACCGTTTTGATCGTCAACCGCAACGGCCTGCACGCGCGCCCGGCCGCCGAAATCGTGAAACTCGCCTCGAAATTCCAGGCCGAGATCACGATCGTAAAGGACGATCTCGACGTGAACGGCAAGAGCATCATGGGGGTAATGATGCTCGCGGCGGAACACGGCTCCTCGATCATTCTGCGCGCCGAAGGCCCCGATGCGGATCAAGCGCTCGACGCGTTGGCCACCCTCGTGAGCAACAAGTTCGGAGAAAGCTGAGTGGATCGAAAGCTCGTCGGCATTCCCGCGTCGCCCGGTATTGCGGTCGGACCCGTGCATCTCCTGCGTTGGGAGATTCCCGAGGTCAATCACCGCATCATCGCCGACGACGCTATTCCCGGCGAGATCGCGCGCCTGCACG
>DASYSS010000077.1 GCA_036003045.1 Gemmatimonadaceae bacterium | reverse complement strand
CACCGGCGCCACGGCCAATCCCGACGCGTGGACCCGCAGCATGTTTTTCGCGGGCTTCGATCTGCAGGCGGCGTGGTACATCCGCGGGCTCAAGGCGCTGACCGGCGTCGAGGCCACGTTCCGGTTCGCGGTCCAAGAGACGTATCCGCCGTACGCGCTCTCGGTGATCGGCTTGAATCCCGACGCGTTGCTCCTCGCCGAAAAAAAGTGCCTCTACGCGCTCGACAAGTGGCGCGAGGCGCGCGCCTCGGGGAAGTGGACCGGCTATCCGCGGCGGACCTGCTACGCCACGTTGCCGCCGATCCATGAAAGCTGGTGGCTCGAAAAGGAGATGACGACGTGACGACGCTACGCCGCTTTCGGCAGCGCCACGTCAGGCAGTTCAACGAACGGCAACATCATCTGCCGCTCCTGCTCAAACGTGCCGTGGTGCCGACGATGGCAACGCGCGCAGAGCACGACGAGATCAGACGGGCGCTCGCGGCCAACGCGATCGTAGGTTCGATGATGCACCTCGAGTTGACGGGTCGCGGGGCAGAGCGCGCACCAGGGCGTGAGCGCCCTCATCGTCGCGGCTCGCACGCGCCACAGCGGGGAGGCGAGGTATTCCTCGTAGTCGATAACCATCAGTGGATCTCCTTCGATTCTGAAACCGTCGTGTCGGCGAACCGTTCATCTTCGTACAAGGCATCGAGGACTGCTTGGTCGGCGATGTGTTGTTCGCGGCAGCGGCGCAATCGATCGTGGGCCTCGTCAGTCAACGTCGAGAGTCGGAGCACTTCAAACAAACCTGATATCGCGTGCCTGTCGCGGACGAGACGTGCTTCGTGGATGCGCCACTCGCGGAGCTCGCGTCCCAAGTATTTGCGACTCCATCGCACATGGCCCGTCAAGTCATCATGCGCGAGGGCGCGTTCGCGGATCTCCTCGGCGAACGTGATGCCCTTCGCTGCGGCTGCCGCTGCAATGCGAGCCTCGTCGGCCTCCGTAAAGCGCACGTACCGAGCCTTCGTCAGCTTCTCAGGCGAACGCGGCTTCTGCATTCGCGGAGGTTATCACCGTTGTTTGGCATCGCTGAGATATCAGTTGATATCAAAGCCGATCGGAAATGTTGAGGTCTGATGGCCTTCACCTTCCGGCCCGCCGTGCGCGAGAACGTGCCGCTCCTCATCGGTCTGTCGGGCGGGACCGGCAGCGGGAAAACGTACACGGCGATGCGCCTCGCGAAAGGGATCGCCGGCGATCGGCCGTTCGCGGTCCTCGACACCGAGGCGAGCCGCGCGCGCGCCTACGCCGATCTGTTCCGTTTCGACCACGGCGACCTGACGCCGCCGTTCACGCCCGAGCGGTACGGCGATGCGATCCACGCCGCCGATGAAGCGCACTACCCGGTGATCGTGGTCGATTCCACGTCGCACGTGTGGGCGGGGGACGGCGGCGTGCTCGATTGGCAAGAGGCGGAGCTCGATCGGATGGCGGGCGACGATTGGAAAAAGCGCGAAGCCTGCCGCATGGCCGCGTGGATCAAACCGAAGATGGCGCACAAGCAATTCGTGCAGCGCCTCCTCCAGCTGCGCGCGCACCTGATTCTCTGCTTCCGCGCCGAGCCCAAGATCGAAATGGTCCGCGGCGAGGGCGGCAAGATGGAGATCCGCGAGAAGCAATCGCTCACCGGGCTCAACGGCTGGATTCCG
>DASYSS010000076.1 GCA_036003045.1 Gemmatimonadaceae bacterium | reverse complement strand
TCCAGCAACGCGGGCGGCGCGACGAGACCCAGCGCGATGCCGATAGCGCCGCTCAACAGCACCATGAAGCTCGAGTCGTGCGGCCCCCAGGCGAACAACGCGCCCGGGATGATCAGCGCCGACACCAGCCGGGTCATCGTGTACAGCACCGGCGCCGCCGGCGATTCGAACCCCGCCTGAATCAGCTGTGTCGATGTATCGAGGGAGACCGCCCCCTCGGGCAGCCAGCGCTCGGCGATCTTGCCCATCCGCATCGCGACGTTCTTGCTGTCGTCGGGAAGCGTGATGAGCGGAATCACCTCGGCGGACGTCGCGGCGGATCCGCCGGCGCGCGCCAAAGCAATGGCACGGCGCGCATTGGCCTGGTAGGCGCCGACCGCAACCACCACGGCGCCAACCAACATTGTCACGAGAACGACCAGCAGCAGCGTCGAGAGACTCACGGTACCACCTATTATATGTCGATGTCCGCGATCTTCATTAGAACGAAATATCCCACCGCGATCGACCCCGCCGCGTAAAGCAGGACCAGTCTCCCGGTCGTGGTAGTCAGCATGGGCGCCATCATCGACCGGTTCAGGTAAGACAATGCAAAGAAAGCGATTACAGGGAGCATCGCCAGAACGCGGCCGGTGAATTTGGGCTCGGCGGTTAGCGTGTCGATCTGGCCCCGCAGGGCGCCCCGGTCGCGGATCAGCGTCGCCAGCCCGCCCAGCACCTCGCTCAGGTTACCGCCCGTCTCCCGCTGAATGAGCAGCGACGTCACCAGCATCTTGGCGTCCAGCGTGCCCACGCGCTCCTGCATGCCGAGCAACGCCTGGCGCATGTCCGAACCCAGCCGCTGCTCGTCGTAAACCCGCGTGAACTCGTCGCCGAGCGGCGCCGAGATCTCGTCGCCGCAGAACTTGAGCGCGGCCTGGAACGAGAAGCCCGCGCGCATGGCGTTCACGATCATGTCGATCGCGTCCGGAAGCTGCTCCTCGAACTTCTTCGCGCGCTTCTTCTGCATCTGGCGCACGACGATGAACGGCGCGACGGCGCCGAGCAGCGCGCCAAGCCAGGCCGTGAGCAACCCCCACTGTTCGCCGATGAGAAGCAGGAAAGACGCGGCGATGGCGCTTCCAAGCACGAATTCGCCCACCGACCAGCTCGCGCCGGCGCGGCGCAGCTCGTAGTCCAACGCCTCGGACACCGCCAGCGAATCGAGCAGCCGGTCGAGCGCCGGCAGGCTGCTTCGGCGCAGGTCGCGAAGGATGTTCGCCGTCGGCGTCGCCGTCGGCGCATCCTCGCCCATTCGCTGCCGCAGAACCGCGGCCGCGGCAAGGCGGCGCCGGTTGAGCAGCGCGTACGTCCCCAGCACGAGCATCGCCGTGCCGAAGAAAACGAGAAGGAGTACGAGTCCCTGCATCGTTCAACTCAGCCCGCGGCGAACAGATTGGAGGGCAGATCGACGCCTGCCACGCGCAAACGGTCGGTGAACCCGGGGCGAACACCCGTCGCCTCGAAGCGGCCGACCACCATGCCGTCGTTGGAGACACCCTGCCGCCGGAACCGGAAAATCTCCTGCGCCGAGATGACGTCGCCTTCCATGCTCGTCACTTCGGTTACGCTCGTCACGCGGCGTGTACCGTCGGAGAGACGCGACACCTGGATGATCACGTCGAGCGCCGACGCGATCTGCTCGCGCATCGCTTTGCTCGGCAGCGTCGTGCCGGCGAACTGGATCATCGTCTCCAAGCGCGCCAGCGCGTCGCGCGGCGAGTTGGCGTGGATCGTCGTGAGCGAGCCTTCGTGACCGGTGTTCATGGCCTGGAGCATGTCGAGCGCTTCGGTGCCGCGCACCTCGCCGACGATGATTCGGTCGGGACGCATACGCAGCGCGTTCTTCACGAGATCGCGCGCGATCACTTCGCCGCGCCCTTCGGCGTTCGGCGGGCGCGTCTCGAGGCGCACCACGTGCTCCTGCTGCAATCGCAACTCGGCGGCGTCTTCGATCGTCACCACGCGCTCGCTCGCCGGGATGAAAGAGCTGAGGGCGTTGAGCAGCGTCGTCTTGCCCGAGCCCGTACCGCCGGAGATGAGAACGTTTAGACGAGCCTGGACGCAGCCGGCGAGCAGATAGACCATCTCGCTGGTCAATGCGCCCAACTCGAGCAGCTGGTCGATCGTGATCTGTGCGCCGAAGCGGCGGATCGAGAGGACCGGTCCGTCGAGCGCCAGCGGCGGAATGATCGCGTTGACACGCGAGCCGTCGGGAAGACGCGCGTCCACCATCGGCGACGACTCGTCGACGCGACGCCCGACGCGGCTCACGATGCGGTCGATGATCGCGATCAGGTGCGCGTTGTTGCGGAAGTTCGTCGGGACGCGGGCCAGCTTACCTTTGCGCTCGACGTAGATGTGTTTTGGGCCGTTGACCAGGATGTCGGTGATCGAGGGGTCGCGGAAGAGCGGCTCGATCGGTCCGAGGCCGGTGACCTCGTACACGATCTGCTCGATGACTTCTTCGCGCTCGGCCTGGCTGAGCGGCGCTTTTTCGTTGCGGAGGAACTCGACGACCGCGTTTCGAATTTGCTGAACGAGCACGCCTTCGTCAGAGATCTTCTCGAGCGCCTCGAGGTCGAGCCGCTCGATGAGCCGGCGGTGCAGGTCGACCTTGAGCTGGTCGACCGGGCTCAGAACCGGCGTGTCGGCGCGCGAGCCGAAGGTGCGGCCGGCCGTCGTTCGGCCGGTCGTCGGTGCGGTGCGCGACGTCTGTTGAGTCGTGCGCGACGTCGGGCGTGTCTGCGACGAGGTGATCGCGCCGGTTATTGCCCCGGTCTTGATCGGTCCGGTCATGGGTCCAGTCGGAATCGGCCCGGTCGGCGTCGGCTGAGAGCCCTGCGGTCCCGCAGGTGTCCCCCCGCCCTGCGCGGGCGCGGGCGGAGCATCACCCGGCTTCCCGGGAGCTCCGGGTTTGGGCTGCGGTTTGTCGCGACCCATGAGTCGCTCGCGAAGGCTTGCCATTAGTTCTTTCTCCCCATGCGCAAGAGACGGCCGAAGCGCGATCCGCTCGCGTCGGCCCCATTGCTTTCCGCGTTAGGTGCCTGCGACGAACCGCCCAGCTTCGCCGCCAGTTGGATGAACGACTTGGCGAGCGGCGACGACGTGTCCTTGTCGAGAATCGGCTTGCCGCGGGTGAGGGCGTCCGTGAACGCGCGATAGTCGTTCGGGATTCGCCAGAAGACCTCTCGCTTGAGCACTTCCTTGGCGTCACCCACGGCGACGATGTCGCCCGAGTGATGCCGGTTCACGACCACGAAAATCTTGGAGTCGGGATACCCCAGCCGCTCGCACAGTTCCAGCGTGCGTTTCGTGCTTCCCAGGGCCGGGATCGTCAACTGCGTCACCAGGACTATACGATCTGCCGCGTCGAAAGCCGCCAAGGTGCGCTCGCTCATGTGGTGCTCGCAGTCGATCACCACGTTGAAGTGCGCGCGCAGGTGGTTGATGATCGACGCCGACGAAGCCGCGTCGAGCATTTCAGCGACCTCAGCCCGCTCCGACGCGGGCAGCACCCACACACCGCCTTCGGTCGCCGACAACACCGACATCAACAGGTCCTGGTCGATCCGGTCCATTTTCGAGACCAGGTCGCCGAGATCATACGACGGCTTGAGATTGAGGAAGACGCGCACGTCGCCGCCGCCGACCACGAAGTCGGCGAGCGCGACGCGCTTCGTCGGATGGTTGATGGCGAGCCCGTAGGACAGATTGAGCGCGACGCTCGTCGTGCCCAGCCCGCCTTTGCCGCTGTACACGGCCATCACGAGACCGCGTTGCGTTTCGGTGCCGGAGCGACGCACGAGCCGGTCAAGGGCGGCGGCGAAGTCGGTCGCGTCGGGCGGCGAGACGAGGAACTCCTGCACGCCGGCGCGCATCCCGGTCAGAATCAGATCGGCGTCGGCCTTGGGGGCCGTGCCGATCAGCAGAGAATTCTCACGCCGGATCTCTCGCTCGAGCAGCGTCATCTCGACGTTCGAGAGCTTGTCGATCGGTGCGATGACGAGATCGTAATGCTCGGCGCGCAGCTTGGGCGTCGCCTCGGTGAGCGACGGCGAATCATCGATTCGGACGAATCCGAATCGATGAAGCACGTCGGCGGCGCTCTTCGGCGGGCCGGCCGCTTCGCCGATGACGAGAACCTTGCGCTGCGTCGCCACGTCCAATCGCTCCGGTTATGGCTTGATCGGGGGCGGCGGCAACCGCTTCTCGATCGCCTCACGCGCCGGCAGCGCGGTATCGGGCAGAACACGCAGCACCGAGCTCGCCGGCGGATTCATCGGATTCACGATCGTCGGAGTCACGATGATGAGGAGTTCGGTCTGATCGGTCTCCCAGGTCGTGTTGCCGAACAGGGCGCCGAGGATCGGGATCTGCGAGAGCAGCGGGACGCCGTTGCGGGTGCGCGTTCGCTCGTCGTCCAGCAGTCCGGACAAAATGAGCGATTGGTCGCGCCGCACGTCCACGGTCGTGGCGATGCGACGCGTGCGCAGCGCCGGGATGCGGAAGCCGGAAATGACGACCGCGTTGGCGAAGTCGAGGCTCGAGACCTCGGGGTGCACGTTCAGCTTGACCAGCGTATCGCTCACGATCTCCGGAATGAACGTGAGACGAATTCCGAATTCGCGATACTGAATCGTAACACTGGTAACACCGTTCGCGCTCGGCTGGGCGATCGGGATCGGAATCTCGCCGCCGGCCAGAAAGCTTGCGGTGTCGTGGTTGC
>DASYSS010000075.1 GCA_036003045.1 Gemmatimonadaceae bacterium | reverse complement strand
GCCTCGCGCCTCGCGCCGTCGATTCGGCGCTCGTTGCTCGTGCTCTTCGGTGCCGTCGGACTCGTGCTGCTCATCGCGTGCGTGAACGTCGCCAACCTGCTGCTCGGCCGCGCGAGCGCGCGTAAACGGGAGATGGCGGTGCGCGTCGCCATTGGCGCGGGCCGCGGACGGCTCGTCCGGCTGCTGCTCACCGAGAGCCTGTTGCTCGCCGCCGTCGGCGCCGTGACGAGCGTCGCGGTCGCATGGCTCGGCGTTCGGGCGCTCGGGACGATCAATCCGGGAACGACCTTACGCGTGTCGCGCGACAGCGGACTGGGGGCCGTCGCGTTCTCGTCGATCGCGCTCGACTGGCGTGCTCTCGGGTTCACGCTGGTCGTCTCGCTGGCCGTCGGCGTGCTCTTCGGGCTGGCGCCGGCGCTCGGCGTGGCGCGTGAGTCTTCCAGCGGAGCGCTCAAGGGCGATCGCGTGCTCGCCGCCGGCGGGGGACGGCGGATTCTCGTCGTGGCGGAAGTCGCGCTCGCGTTGGTGCTGCTGGCCGGCTCCGGTCTGATGATCCGCAGCTTGGCGAACTTGCTCGCCATCGATACCGGCTTCGATTCGCGAAACGTCCTCACATTCCGGCTCACGCTGCCGCCCGGAACGATGTCGCGCGACTCGATGCCCGGGTTTTATTCACAGATCCTCGAGCGCGTGCGGGCGGTTCCCGGCGTCGCCGATGCCGCGCTCGACAACTGTGCCCCGAGCGGCGGGTGGTGCAACCGCACCGGGATGCAGCGCCACGACGTGGCCGGCTTCGACATCGTTCACTCGCCGCTCATCGGCGTGGACTGGGTGACGCCAACGTGGTTCTCGCTCATGCGAATTCCTATGAAGCGAGGCCGTTCGTTCAACGGAACCGAACGGATCGGCGGCCCGAAGGAGGTCATGCTCAACGAGACGGCGGCGCGAACGTTCTTTGGCGCCACCGATCCGGTCGGCAAGCGCGTCGGGCTGGGCATGGGAGGCATGGACACCGCCGAGGTGATCGGGATCGTTCGCGACGTGCGCCAGCAACCGGATTCGGCTCCAGGGTCCGTCGCCTACGTCGCTTACGCCCAGTCGCCCCGCCCGGGAATGATCATTTTCGCGAAGACGGTTCGAGACGCCGCTTCGGTCGGCGCTGAGGTTCGTCGCGCGGTTCACGAGATCGCGCCGCAGCTTCCCGTGTACGACATGCAAACGATGATGGAACGCGGCGTGGCCGCGACGGCACAGGCTCGATTCCGCGCCGCCCTTCTCGCGCTCTTCGCGATCACCGCGCTAGCGCTCGCGGCGGTCGGCATCTACGGCGTGATGTCGCTGGCGGTCACGGCACGCACGCGCGAGATGGGCATCCGGATCGCGCTTGGCGCGGAGCAGACGCGCGTTCAGCGTCTGGTGATCGGCGAGGGACTCGGATTGGTCGGCGTGGGCGTCGTGATCGGACTCGTCGGTGCGCTGGCGACGACGCGTGTCCTACAGACCTTTCTGTTCGATCTCACGTCGAGCGATCCGGTCACCTATGTAGCGATCGTCGTCGTGGTCGGCGGGGCCGCAATCGCGGCGAGTTGGATTCCCGCACGGCGCGCTTCACGCGTGGATCCCGTCGTGGCGCTGCGCGCGGAATAGCGCTCACTTCGGCGCGTACGTCAGAAGTCCACCGACTAGTCTCGCGGGTGAGGCGAGTCGGTGGACCTCGCCGGGACGTTCGTCGCGAATGTGCACGACTTCGACGCCGAGTGACGTGAGGACGTCGGCGATGATGCGACGATGGCAGCGCCACCAGAGAATCTCCGCGCACATGATCACGGCTCGCAGACCGCCGGCGATCATCATCAGCTCGAACAGTCCGTCGGCGAACTCCTCGGTCATTGCGTATTCGGCGTACGCGCGAAATGCCGGGTGTCGCCACGCGGTCGCCGACGAGCCGTCGGACGAGCGGCGCCGCCCGCCGAGCGCCGAAATCCAGCGATAGTCGATTCCTGCCGTCGAGAGTCCGGCCGCGAGAGTATCGGGATTGAATTGCGGCACACGTCGCGAGCCCGGAAAGCGCCGCACGTCGACCACGACCTCGATGCAGTGAGCCTCGAGGATGCTGACGAATTCGTCGAGCGGGCGCGTCGAATGACCGATCGCCCAGATGGTCAATGGCGATTCGACGGGGAACGCGCCCATCTTTTTCCGCGGTCCTATTGTGCGCACGATTGTATCTCGATCGATTCGGACCTCGAAACGAAAGATGGCGATTTCCTCCGAACGGCTGGCGACCTTTCACCAATCGACGCGCTCGCTGCGATCGGCGCCGAAAACCCTCGTTCGCACGTTTTATCCGGCGCTGACTACGTAACCGGGCACGACCGACTACGTCATCCGTCCGATGGGATTGGTCGTGCCCGGGAAACATCTTCGTCCGCAGATCTCCTCCCCCCGGACGCAAGGTGTTTCGTGCGACTCCAACTCGCGGCGCCACAGCCAGCCGGAAAATCCTGGACGATCGCGGATTCGGTCTGCGACTCCCAACAGACCGGCGACCTGACGCCGGGCGAGCGGCGCGAGTACGACTCGCAGCCGCACGAGGGTCGCCGGCGCGATTGGCTCGCGGGGCGGCGGGCCGCGAAGGAAGCCGTTGCGGCGCACTGCGGCGTTCCGGCGACCCACGTCCGTCTCGTCCCTCGCGACGGTTCAGCGCCGACCGCTGTCTTGCGTGACGACGACACGACGCCCCGCGCTCTGCCGATCTCGATTTCGATCTCGCACTGCGACGGTCGCGGCATCGCGGTGGTCGCTGACCACCCCGCGCGGGTCGGTGTCGATCTAGAGCGCGCCGGCCACATCGAACGCGATCACTTGCGGTATTTCTTGTCACCGGCCGAGTGGCTCGTCGCCGAACGCGCGGGCGCGACGCTCGTCTGGGCGCTCAAGGAAGCCGCGTGGAAGGCGCTCGGGCTCACGGACGCGACGCCCTTCTCGGCGCTGCGTCTCGCGATCGACCGCGCGTCGGCGTTGCGCGGCTTGTGGCTGCGCGGCGACTGGATTCCGGCGACGGCCCGCTGGTGGCGCGTCGACGAGTGCCTGCTCGCGGCCGCGGTCTATGTCGATCCGATGGCGGAGTCTCGATGAGCCACGTGTCTGTGGGAATCACCGGAATCGCGTACGCGTTTCCCGAACATCGCCGTTCGCTGTCGGAGCTGGCGCGACGCGGTCAGCTGCAGAGCGCGCCGGAGCAGCTCGAGGCTTTCGGGTTCTCGAACGTGTACGTCGCCGAATGCGAGACGCCCTACTCGCTGGCGCTCGAGGCGGCGGCCGCGGTCATGACGGACAGTGGTGTCGCCGCGTCCGACATCGACGTCTTGCTCTACTGCGGGACGCCGTCGCTCGCGTTCACGCCAGGCGGCTCGGCGAGCGACGCCGTCGCGCACGTCGCGACCACTCGACGGTTTCGGTATCCCGCCACGCGCCTTCAGTTCGACCTGGGTCTCGAGCGGGCGTCCACTGTCGCGGTCGATCAGCTCGCGTGCACGTCGCTCTTCGCAGCCGTGCGGATCGCGCGCTCGCTGTGCGCGGTCGGCGAGGCTCGCCGCGTGCTCTGCGTTTCGTCGGAGTTTTTTCCGGAAGACGCCGGGCGCGAAGCCATCTTCAACTGCACGTCCGACGCTGCGTGCGCGCTCGTCGTGGAAGCGGGCGGCGATCGTAATCGCATCGTTTCTTCGGCGCAGGTCACGAAGGGATACTACTGGGACTGTGACGCGATGCGGAACGAGATCGTCGCGTCCTACTTCCCCACCGCGAGACACGTGATCGGCGAAGCACTCCGCGCCGCGAACTGGTCGGCCACGGACGTGTCGCTGGTGCTTCCGCACAACGTCAGCGCGCGAAGCTGGGACATTTTGCTCGGCTTGACCGGCATCCCGCGCGAGCGCCTCTGGGATCGCAACATCGCGCGCGTCGGACACACGCTCGCCGGCGACAACTTCATCAACCTGCGCGACGCGCTCGACGAAGGCAGCGTCCACCCCGGCGACCGATTGCTGCTTTTCTCCTATGGATACGGCGCCCACTGGACGGCGCTCACGCTGGAGGCATGAACGTGCCCACACCGCACTCGATTTTTCTCACGGGCGCGACTGGATTGTTGGGCCGCGGCGTCCTCGCGCGACTTTTGGCGGCGGACCCGAACACGCGCGTGATGGCGCTCGTGCGCGACGCCGATCGCTGGAGCGCCGTCAGCCGCTCGATCCCCGGCATCGAGCGCGTCATGCCCATCGGCGGCGACCTTCGCGGCGAGGGCCTCGGACTCAACGCGTGGGCGAGACAGCAAGTACGACGGAGCGCGACAGCGATCATCCACCTCGCGGCCGATACCAAGTTCTCGCGTCCGCTCGACGAGGCCCGCGCCGTGAACACGGCCGGCACGATGCGAGTGCTCGAGCTGGCGTCCGAGTGCGCGGCCCGGGTTCGATTCGCCCATGTGAGCACGGCGTTCGTCGCTGGCAAGCGCACCGGCGCGATCGGTGAAGGCGATTCGACCCACGACGCCGGCTGGGCGAACGCGTATGAACGGTCGAAGTTCGAAGCCGAAGCGCTGGTCCGTGTTCACGCGGACGATTGGACGATCCTCCGGTCCAGCACGGTCGTCTGCGACGACGCGAGCGGTGTCGTGAATCAGTTCAACGCCGTGCATCGCGCGCTCCAACTGTATCGCAACGGGCTCGCGGCCATGATGCCGGGCGTGCCTGGCTCCGCCGTCGACGCGGTGACGACGACATACGTCGCGGACGCGATCGCCCGCCTCGCGTTTCATGAGGATCTGCACCGTCGGTCCGTGCACCTCTGCGCCGGAACCGGTGCGCTGCCGCTCGACGAGCTGCTCGAGATCACATGGGAGCGTTGGGCGAGCCTCGACGCGGCATGGCGGCGCCGCGGAATCCCGCGGCCGGCGCTC
>DASYSS010000074.1 GCA_036003045.1 Gemmatimonadaceae bacterium | reverse complement strand
GGACGGCAGCGTTGTAAGGACGGCGGCGGTGTAAGGCCCTCGGCGCCCTAAGGACGTTGGCGCCTCTACGAAGTCCCAATCCAACCTGCGCCGCCGCGCGTCGCTCACTGACATTTGCACACTTCCTAACGGCGCCACCGTCCTAACGGCGCCACCGTCCTAACGACGCTGACGGCGTAGAAGCGAACCTTGCTGCGGTGAGTTGATGACGGCGCATCGGGCAAGCAGCCCTATCGTTGGCGGTGCCGAGTTGCGTCCTCCGACGAACGCCGAGCAGCTTATGGGCATGCCTCTGTCATCGCGGCCGCAACGACGCTTCACGCTGCAAGAGTTCGAGCGCCTGCGCGACGCCGCTCCGCCTGGACCGCGTCACGAGTTCCTGGACGGCGAGATCCTCGTGACGCCGTCGCCGAACCGCGTCCATCAGCGGCTTGTGCTTCGCCTGGCAATGCTGATCGCTCCGTTCGTTCAGACGAACGGCCTGGGTGAGCTGTTGATTGCGCCGTTCGATGTTCGCTTTGAGGATCGGACCGTACTACAACCAGACCTGCTCGTAGCGACGGCGAGAGACCTTCTGTCCGGCCATCGCTATGCCGCGCACGAATTGTCGCTCGCCGTGGAGGTCGTTTCGCTTGGCTCGGCGCGACACGATCGCGTGGGGAAACGGCCGACGTATCAGAAAGAGCGCGTCGAGCTGTGGCTCGTCGATCCGGAGAGCGAGCTCGTCGAACGGTGGAGGCCGGATGACGAGCGGCCGGAAATCCTCACAGACACGTTGAGCTGGAGACCAACTGCGACGGGCGAGCCGTTAGAGGTCGATCTCGTTGAGCTGTTCAGCGAGGCAAAGCGGTGAACGGCCTGTAGCAGCGCCAACGTCCTTAGAGCGCCAACGGCCTTAGAGCCCCAACGGCCTTAGAGCGCCAACGGCCTTAGAGCGCCAACGGCCTTGGAGCGCCAACGGCCTAGAAGCGCCAACCGTCTAACGGCGTCTGGCTTCGCCCGTAAGTGCGCCCTTAGGAAGTCAGCGTTGTAAGGACGGCAGCGCTGTAAGGACGGCAGCGCTGTAAGGACGGCAGCGCTGTAAGGACGTTGGCGCTGCAAGGACGTTGGCGCTGCAAGGACGGCAGCGTTGTAAGGACGGCAGCGCCTTTACGAAATCCCGATCCAACTTTGGGCCTTCCGCGTCGTCGGAACCAAGATTCGTAGCAGGCTTGGCCGGCCCATCGTAGGCGCGCCAGCGAAGGCGTCGCGTTGAAGTGACGATGGCAGGTCGCGCGCCAAGTGTCAGGAGGAGCGCGTCGTGCCGGCTCGGTTCGATCTGATTCGCTCGACCCGCTCCCTCATTCGTTCGACGATCGACTCGGTCCTCAAACGGCGATCCCGCTTCGCAAGGGCGCGCGCAAATTGATCGGCGCGAAAGACGCCCAGGCCGTCGACGACGATGCCGCCCCGTCCGTGCCAATCGCGGCCGGCGGGGGCCCACGCGAAGCCGGAGAGGGCCTCGCACCAATCCGACGGATGCGAGATCCAGATCGCCTCCGTCGATTCGGCGGCGAGTCGCGAGGCGAGCGACTCGACGTGTGGGGGACGCGGCTCTCGCTCGAGGACGACGATCACCCGCCGCGCGCCGGCGGACGGCGCGACGTCGACGACGGAGATGCCGTCGTCCTCGCTCGCGACCGTGAACCCACCCGCGGCGAACATCGCGCCGATCGGGCGGCTCGAGAACACGGGCGTCGACCAGCTCCCTTCGGGCGCAGGCCGCTCCTGCACGGCGGAGCGCGCGCGCGCCGACGCGGGGTGCGCGGCAAATGCGTCCGGCGACGGGCGATCCCAGCGGACGTCGCGCATGTCCTCGGGGAGGAACCCCCGTTCGACCTTCGTCGAGTAGAACCAGCGCCTCGGGTAACGAGTCGCGAGTGGCGTCGGATCACGGCCCACGCGATCGCCGAGTGCTTCGTAGACGAGGTTTTCCGCGGCGTCGCGGACCGCCCATCGCATCGGGCTGTCGGAGAACGACCCCTCGCCGCGCAGGAATCGCTCGACGTCGGCGGCGAATGCGAGGCGCAACCTCGTCCACGCAGCACGGGCGGCGCCATCTGAGCCGGCCGGCAGAATGCTCACGTCGGCGCCTCCTCGGCGCAGCCGAAGCGATTCCGTCCGGCCATCCAGCAGCAACTCGTCCACGCGATAAATGAAACGCTCACGCACGCCGCGCGGGTGATAGAGATCGACCACGCGGGCCGCGCGAAGGATCGACGCGTGACGCTCGGCCTCGCGCGCCGCCTGGCGCTGGGCGACGATCGCGGCGACGTCGGCCGTGTGCTCGGCGGCATGCGCCGGGCACCGCCATGGGTCGCACTCGCTCACCCGCTCCACCGACAGTGCCTCGCCGATCGACCAGCCGCCGGGTGACGCCAAGACTTCCGTCGCCCGCACCTCGATCCACGGCACGCGCAGTTCCACGAGTGCCCGCGCCTTCTCGGGCGACACGGCATTCGTGACGACGACTTCGATCGCGGCGAGCGGCACACCGTCTCGCACCAGAACCAAGTCCGGCCGCCGCGCGTTGCCGACTCGGCGCTCGATGAGGACCTCGTTCCATCCACTCACCCAAACGCCTTCACGTCGCTCGCCGCACGCGGCGCCCCTCGTGCCCGCGCAGCATTCGGCGATCGAAAGACTCGCGTCGCCGGCCCCGGCGCGTCGGAGCGTCGACGCGAGGGCGAGCTTGCAGTCGAGATGGAGGGCGGTTTCCGGATTCGTCGACGCGCACACGGCGCCCGGATGGTGGGCCGCATGATGTCGTCGTACGGCGCCGAGCTTGAGGGTCAGCCGCCGGTTGCACTGCGGGCACGCGGCGCGCGGACGCCGGCGCGCCGGCAGCGACGCGAACTCGGAGACGTGGCGCGGCGTTCCGTCAACGAGAACCCAAAGAAGCCCGACGGGAGGCATGCAGGAATGATGGGGGACGGGCCGGTATGGCGACAGCGCGCTCGAGTACTCGCGCACCAGCAGCCGATTGACACCACCGGCCATGAGCCGGTACCTCTCGGCGGACTCACCGGAGTTACGATGTCCGACGCCATGGGCACATTTCGAATCGACATCGAGATCGAGAACCCGGCGCGCCCGGGGGAGCGGCGGCTTCTGCACGATGTTCTCGTCGACACGGGCGCCGAGCTCACGTGGATCCCGGCGCAAGTTCTCGAATCACTCGGCATCGAGCGCTACACGCCGTGGCGGTTTCGCCAAGCGGATGGAACGGTGCTCGAGCGTTGGGCGGGAGCGGCGTTCGTCCACGTCGCCGGCAAGCGCGCCGCCGACGAAGTCGTGTTCGGCGAGCCGGGCGACCTCGTTCTGCTCGGGGCGCGATCGCTCGAGGGGTTGAATCTCCGCGTCGAACCGGCGAACAAGCGCCTCGTCGATGCGGGTCCGGCACCGGCGGCGGTCCTCGCCTGAACGCGGCTAGCCGCGGCGATCGAAAATGCGGCTTGACCTACGGCTTGAACGCCAGGATCTGCACGACCGCCGACCGCCCGTGATGATGCTCGCCCTCGTGAACCTCCCGCTCGGTCTCGACGCCGTGCTCGATGCGCAGTCCCGCGAGCTCTGTGCGCAACGCATCGAGCGTCATCAACAGCGTGACGTCCGGCGGACCACCGGTGCGGTACTCGAGCTGCTTCGGCGTGTACGCCTCGAGCACGAATGCGCCGCCAGGCGCGAGACCGCGGACCGCCGCGCCGAACACGCGAGCGCGCAAAGGCGGCGGCAGGTGCGAGAAGATCGCCACGATCCCTGACCAGGCTCCTGGCTCGATGTCGAACGCGCCGAGGTCGGCGACTTGCGTCGCGATCGTCACGCCGCGCGATGCGGCCAGCTCCCGCGCCCGCGCGAGCCCCACGGCCGATTGATCGACGGCGAGCACCTCATGGCCGAGCGACGCGACGTAGACCGCGTTCCGGCCCTGGCCCTCGGCGAGGCACAACACCGGGCCGGGGGGAATGCGGTCCGCGACGGATCTCAGAAAATCGTTCGGCTCGACGCCATACGCGTAGTCGGGCGCCGAGTAGCGTTCGTCCCACATCGACATCGGGTCCTCCTCTACGTCACCACATGGATCATTTGCTTCGCGTACTGCGCACCGTTGGCCGTTCGCCCCTCGATCTCATACTCGCCGGGCTCGGAGAACTTCACGCGAAAATCGTACGTCTCACCGATGCTCACGCGTTGCCGAGATAGCCGCGGTTCTCGCTGCCACGCCGGCAAGTCGAAACCGTCCTTCGCGAGCGGAACCCAGAACAGCGACGCGCCGTCCTTCCCGGTGAGCCAGAGCTCGTTGAACGGGTTGTCGAGCGTGATGTTCATCAGCCGAACACGGTAGGGCTTCCCGACGTGCAGCGTGAGCGCCGGGGGCGACGCGCTGCCGTTGAGAATCGGTGAATCCGTCGGGTCCGTCCCGGACTGGAAGATCAGATCGGTCTCCGGATTCCACGTCTCGTTGCTGTCGAGCACGACGATCGGTCCGTAGAGGCCGTGGCTCTGCTGCCTCAGGTCGTTGATGTGCGTGTGGTACATGAAGCTGCCCGCGCGCGGCGGCGTCACCGTCACCTCGAACGAATCGCGAGGCATGATCATCGGCGACACCATGCCGGCGTTGCTGCTGAGCCCCGCGACGCCGTCGTAGTAGCTGTCGATCTCGAGGCCGTGCCAGTGCACCTGCGACGGCTCGGTCGAGCGATTGATGACCCAGATGCTCGTCGGTCTGCCCTTGTGCAGGACGATGGGCGGTCCGGGCCACTGCACGGCATTCACCGCCGGGACTTCGTTGCCGCGCGCCAGCGCGTAGCCGAAGCGTCGCGCCGTGTCGCCCGGCTGAGAGTCGGTTTGGATGTAGAGTCTGAGTCGCTCTCGAGGGCCGGCATAGGGCTTCCACGTCGCCTTCGGCTTGATGTGCATCGCGAGCACGAGTCCACCCATGCCTTTCTCGGCGTGGTTGTCCATCGCGTGCCCCTGCTGCATCGCGGGCATGTCGGGAGCAGAAAAGAGCTCCGCCGCGCGCGCGCTGTCGGACTGGATAGCGTCACCGAGGGCCGGATTCGGAATGACGTGAAAATTGAGATGGCAGTGAAAGATCCAGGAGCCCGGCCGGTCGGCGAACCACGAGAGGTCCATCGTCGTGCCTTCGTCCATGAGCTCCGTCACGCCCATGCGCTCCTGCGCCTTCCAATAGAGCGTGTCGCGCCGGACGTCACCGCGCGCGGTGACGCGGAAGTAGAAACCGTGCAGATGCAGCGGATGAACGTCGGCCGTGGTGTTGATGAATCTCCAATGCACCGAATCGCCCTGGCTGTACTCCAGTCGCTCGGTGTAAGGCCAGGGCCGGCCGTTGAACGTGAAGAACCCGTTCGCGAAGTCGGGCGAGCTGTCCTTCTTCTGTTTCGGGATGTACCACTGCACGACGAACACGCGGTCCGGCCGCGGCGCGGCGTTGGCGGGATCGACGACGAACCCCCCGCTCAGCTGGGCGCCGTCGAGAATGCGGTCGCCGAACGCGACACCGGTCGTCGTGCCCCAGTAGAAGAACGTGCCGGCGTCGGCGGCGGTGAAGGTGACCTCGCGCGTCGCGCCCACGGGCACGACAAGCGTGTCCATCATCGCGCGATGACGGTCCGCGAGGCCGTGCACCACCAGCACGCCGCTCGTCGAGTTCGTGACGCTCGCATGAACGCGCGTGCCGGCCTTCACGCGAATCATTGGCCCGGGCATCTGAACAGGCTTCCCGACTTCGCCGAACGCCTGAATCGTGACGGGTGGACCGCTCGGACCGTACGGATGCCAAACGCCCTCGCGGGCGTCGAGTTGCACGTCGAGAGCACCGTTCCTCATGGTGCCGGCGGGGACGCGGTTGTCGTTCGTCTCGATAATTGGGGGCGGGAGCGGCGAGCGGGGTGAGGGCGGGGCGCCGTCGAAGGTCAACACGGCCAGCGCCAGCGCCGGCGCGAGCACCAAATCGGTCTTCGTCATCGAAGCCTTGGGGGAGGGAAGGGGCGGACTGAGCTGTGCGCCTGGGGAGGGCGAACAACATTGGGGGCAGCGAGCCGCGAACGCAAACGGCTGGGCTCGTCGATTCACTCGGCGGGCGCTTTCCCGTACGGGGCTGACGTCCTAGGGGCGCTGACGTCCTTAGAGCGCTGACGTCCTAGGAGCGCTGACGTCCTAGGAGCGCTGACGTCCTAGGAGCGCTGACGTCCTAGGGGCGCCGTAAGGGCGTTAGCGTCGTAAGGACGTTAGCGTCGTAAGGACGTTGGCGTTCTAAGGACGTAAGCGCCGTAAGGACGTCAGCGCCGTAAGGACGTCAGCGCCGTAAGGACGTAAGCGCCCCTAGGACGACATCAGCGCCCCAAAAAAGCTGCGCTCTCGCTTGCGCCCTCCCCGTCCTTGGGAGCAAAATCGTAGCATCCCTATCTCATATTCGAGCCAGCCGATGCGTCGACTCCTCCCATCGTCTTTCGCTCTTTTCGCGCTCCTCGTAGTCAACGCTCAATCCGCGAGCGCCCAACGCGGCGGCCGCGGCCAAGGTGGCGGGCGCGCTACCGGTGGGCCGGACGGACTCGCCGCACTTCACTTTCGCCCTGTCGGCCCGGAAGGAAATCGGGTCGCGTCGATCACCGGTGTGCCCGGCGACCGCATGACCGTCTACATCGGCGCCGCCGATGGTGGGATCTGGAAGACGACCGACGCCGGCATCAACTGGTCGCCGATCTTCGACGACAAAGACGTGTCGGCGATCGGCGCGCTCGCCGTCGCTCCCTCGGCGCACGAAACCGTGTGGGCGGGGACGGGCGAACCCTGGCTCATTCGCCCGTACTACACACTCGGCGACGGCGTCTACAAGTCGACCGACGCGGGGCGCACGTGGCAGCACATGGGGCTCGCCGAGAGCGGGCACATCGCGCGGATCGTCATCGACCCGCGCGACGCGAACTCCGTGTACGTCTGCGCGATCGGGCAGGCGTTTCGGCCGCAGAAGGAGCGCGGGGTCTTCCATACTATAGATGGGGGCGCGACGTGGGCGCAGGTGTTGGCGGTCAACGACAGCACCGGCTGCTCCGACCTGGCGATGGATCCGAACGACTCGAAGACGTTGTTCGCCGGCGCGTGGCAGCTCGACATCCATCGGTGGGATCTGCACAGCGGCGGGCTCGGGAGCGGCGTGTACGTGACGCACGATGGTGGCGCCAACTGGACGCGCATCGCTGGTCATGGATTGCCCGCAGCCGATCACCCGCTCGGCAAGATCGCGGTGGCGATTGCGCCGAGTAATCCGAATCGCGTGTACGCGTTGGTGCAGGATGCGCCGGCGCCGGGGCTCTATCGGTCGAGCGATCGCGGTGAGACGTGGCAGCTCGTGAATCAGTCGCACCTGCCCGGCGAGCGGTCGCCGTACTACACGCGCGTGGGCGTGTCGCCAGACGATGAGAATTTGCTCTATTTCCCCTCGGTCGCGTTCACGATGTCGCGCGACGGAGGCACGACCGTCTTCCAAGCTGGTGGGGGAGGAGGAGGTGGTGGTGGTGGCGGCGGCGGCGGGCGCGGGCGAGGTGCAGGTGGAGAGGGGCCGGCCGGGCCGCCGATCTCGGCGCCAGGCGGGGACAACCACGACGTGTGGATCGATCCGACGAACGCCAATCGCGTGCTCGTCGCCAACGACGCCGGTGTCGCGATCAGCGACAATCGCGCGGCGAGCTACAAGCACTTCTTGCTGCCCATCTCGCAGGTCTATCACGTGATGGCCGACAACGCGATCCCGTACAACGTGATGGGCAACATTCAGGACAAGTCGTCGTTCCGCGGGCCGTCGCGCGCCGGCGGTGGACGGGGCGGGATTCCGCTCAGCAACTGGCAGAACACGGGCGGGTGCGAGGACGCGTTCGCGGTGCCGGATCCGACGAACCCCGACGTCGTGTGGTCCGGGTGCGACAACGGGCGCATCGTACGAATCGATTATAAAAATCAAATGGCCCGAGACGTCAGTCCCTGGCCCATCACGAGCTACGGATGGGCGCCGGCGGACATGAAATACCGGTGGGACTGGATCACGCCGCTCGCCATCTCGCCGCACGATCACAACCGCGTGTACGCGGGCTCGCAGGTCGTGTTCATGACGACCGACGGAGGGCAGAGCTGGAAGCCGATCAGCCCCGACCTCACGACGAACACCAAATCGCACCAACAGAACTCGGGCGGCATCTCGGCGGACAACCTCACGACGTTCGACGGAGGCACGCTGTACGCGATCGCCGAGTCGCCGGCGAAGACGGGAGCGGGCGTGATATGGACGGGGAGTGACGACGGACAGGTGCACGTGACGAAAGACGGCGGTCTCCACTGGACGAACGTCACGAAGAACATTCCCGATCTGCCGCCCTGGGGTACGGTGTGGAGCATCGCGCCGTCGCACTTCGACGCGGCGACTGCCTACGTCGTCGTCAACCTGCAACACCAGGCCGACTACGACGCGCGCGTCTATAAGACCACCGACTACGGCGCATCGTTCAAGCTCATCTCGGCCGGCGTTCCCAAAGGTGTGAACTCGAGCGGGCACATCGTCGTGGAGGATCCGGTTCGGAAGGGCATGCTCTACCTCGGCACCGACAACGCGCTGTACGTGACGTGGGACGACGGCGGAAAGTGGCAGCGAATTCGCAATGATCTGCCGCCCGCGCCGATCTACTGGATGCAGGTGCAGCCGACGTTCAACGATCTCGTGATCGGCACGCACGGCCGAGGCGTCTACATCCTCGACGACGTCACGCCGCTCCGCACGTGGGATTCGGCGCAGTCGGAAGACTTTCATCTCTTCGCCACGCGCCCAGCGTATCGCTTCCGTCAAACGAACGACGCGCGCGAATCGGACGTGGATCCGCACGTGACCGGCGAAAACGCGCAGTACGGCGCCGACATCGACTTCTCGCTCAAGAGCGAGACGCCGGACGTGAAGGTGTCGATCACCGGTCCCAACAACGCCGCGATTCGCACGCTCACCGTCGCAGGTCACACGGGGATCAATCGGGTGTGGTGGGATCTCCGCTACGAGTCGGGCTCGACGATCGTGATGCAGGTGCCGCCGCTCGACGAGCCGTGGGCACCGGCGCGCCGCAACTACGCGGCGTACGGCACGCGCATTCCTCCCGCCGGTCCGATCGTGCCGCCGGGCGTGTACACCGTGCACGTGAAGGCCGGGTCAGCCGAGAAGACGACTCAACTCACCGTGCTTCCCGATCCGCACTCGCCGGGCACGCCGGAGACGATTCGCGCGCAGGTGGCGTTCGTCCGCGAAGTGCTCGCCGAGATCGACTCGGCGGCGAAGATGGGGAATCGGATGGAGGAGCTTCGCAAGCAAGCGCAGGACGCGGCGGCGGCTGCTTCGAAAGATCCCGCTAAGAGCGCGGTGGTGGACGCGGCGAAAGCGTTCGACGTGAAGGCGAGTGCGGTCGAGAGTAAGCTGATCGATCTCCGGAACACGGGACGCAGCGAGGACGCGTTCAGGAAGCCGGTGCAGCTCTACGAGCGGATCAGTTGGATGATCGGGCCGATGGTCGGCACGCCGGGAAGCGGAAGCAGCGGCGGGGACGTCGGGCCGACGACGCAGCAGGTCGCGGTGAACGCGGGGTTCAAGCAGGAGCTCGCGGCGATCGCGGCGGAGTACAAGAAGATCGTGGACGTGGAGGCGCCGGCGTTCGCTGCATTCCTCAAGGCGAACGGAATCGCGGCGTCGGTGGTGCCGTAGAAGGAGGTAAGGGCGCTGGGGTCCTAACGACGCCAGCGTACTAAGGACGCTAACGTCCTAAGGACGCCAACGCCCTAAGGACGCCAACGTCCTGGGAGCGCCAACGTCCTAAGGGCGCCAACGTCCTAAAAGCGCCAACGTCCTAAGGGCGCCAACGTCCTAAGAGCGCCAACGTCCTAGGAGCGCCAATGTCCTGGGAGCGCTAATGTCCTGGGAGCGCCAATGTCCTGGGAGCGCCAATGTCCCAACGGGCGAGGTGTGAGGGCGGGAGATTTTGGTGTGAGGTGAGGGGATTCGGCGGTGGTTTGCTCTGCCTCTGCCACCATCGTTGCCGATGGGCACTCACCGCAACCTCGCATTGTTGGATCTCGCTCAGAAGATCCTCGCCGACGTCATTCAACTCGCGACCGGCAGGTCCAGATTGCTCTTCAAAGGGCAACTGCTAGACGCGGCGGAGTCACTGCATGGCAACGTCGGTGAAGCCTTTGGGCGGGGAACCGATCGTGACCGCAATCGCGTGCTCTTCATCGCGCGCGGAGAAGCCGAGGAGGCAATCCGGCATCTGTTAGCCAACAGAATCGCCAGGCGAATCGAGGATCGACCGTACTGGCGTGACATCACCGTCTCGTGACGGCAGTGAAGATGATCGATTCCATCACGAAGACGTGATTCCGCGCTCCTAGGACGCCAGCGCTCCTAGGACGTCAGCGCTCCTAGGACGTCAGCGCTCTAAGCACGTCAGCGCTCTAAGCACGTCAGCGCTCTAGAGCATCGACGAAAAAGAAGAACGGCAGCGAGCTCGTAGCCCGCTGCCGTTCTCAAAACTCTCAACCGCCAATCTACTTCTGCTTCTTCGCGGCCTGCGGCGTGTACCGTCCGAGTCCGTCGTGATTCTCGTCCTCACCGAACCCGCCCCCCGCATCCGCTCCGCCACTCACCCGCTCCACACGGAACGTCTGCTTGTACGTCTGCCCACCCACGGACAGCGTGACGAGATAGTCCCCAGTGTTCGCCATCGAAGCTCCGCCGCCGCCGAAGCCGCCGCCGCCACCACCACGGCCACCAACAGCCGGCGGATTCATACCGATGATGTTCCAGATCTGCTGAACCGGCGACAGGTTGTCCCCAGTTCCACCACGTCCGCCTCGCGCGCCTCGGCCGCCACGAGCACCCGCCGCCGGAACGTTCACGCCGGCCGTCGCGGCCGGAGCGAAGGCCGCCGCCGTCGCTGAATCGAGACCGCCGAAGCCACCGCCGCCGCCACGACCACCGCGGCCGGCCGCCTCGCCGGGACGAGCGCAGAAAGTCTCCCACTGCGTGGTCGGATGCTCGCAGGCTTGTCCGCCCGCGCCACCGCGTCCACCACCGCCGCCACCACGTCCGCCCCGCCCGCCGCCGGCGGCGAGGCCGCCGGGGTTGGCGAGGATGCCGACTTGCGCGCGGACCTGACGGATCGCCGCGGTGTCGAAGCCGGCCTTCTGGAGCGAGTCGAGCACCTGCGGCGCGCGCGTGTGCAGCAGGATGCTGTCACGCTTCTGCGACGGCGAGAGCTCGGCGCGCTCGCCACGCGGGCGTTGCTCCTGGAAATTCCAATCGACGTGATGCACGCCGGCGCCGCCTGGGCCGTTGAGCGTTGCCAGCGTGTCGCCGGCCACGTCGGACACGACGAGACGTACGTTGCCCGGCGCGTTCGCGGCGAGACGATAGACGATGTCCGCGCCGAACGGCGGGTTCGCGTACGTCATCACCGCCTGCGCGAAGCCGTTGCCCGGCAGGTTGAGCTGCGGACCTTCGCCCCATTGGTACGCGGTCTTCGGCTTGAACAAATATGTGCCCTGCGCGATCACCTTCGGCGTAATCTGCTCGAGCGCCGCGATGTCGTTCACCCACAAGCTGCGGCCGTGCGTCGCCGCGATCAGCTCGTGATCCCTTGGGTGGATCTGCAAATCGAAGACGGGAACCGTGGGCAGGTTGTTCGAGAAACGCGACCAGGTTTGGCCGCGGTCCACCGACACGTACGCTGTACGAGAGCTGCCCACGAACAACAGGTCGCGATTATGAGGATCCTCGCGGATGACGTGCAGATAATCCGCGGGGCTCGAGCTCGGGAGATTGTTGACGATGGAATGGAAGCTCCGCCCGCCATCATTGGTCGCGAACAAATACGGCTTGAAATCGTTCCATCTATGATTTTCAAACGCGACGTAGAACGTGAGCGTGTCGAAGTGGCTCGGCTCGACTCGCACCACATACGCGTCCCACGGAACGCCGAGCGCGGTGAACTTGGGCGTGAGATCCTCCCACGTGGCGCCGTCGTTGTGCGTGATCCACGTGTTGCCGTCGTCCGTGCCCGCGAGCAGCAGGCCCGGCTTGAGCGGAGATTCCTGCAACGCCACGACCGTTCCGTACGCCTCGGCGCCGGTCAGATCCAGCGTGACGCCGCCCGTGTAATGCTCGACGGTATCGAGACGAGCGAGGCGAGCTTTCTCCTGCGCGGGATCCTTCTTGACTGAAAGATCGGGCGAGATCGGGAAGAGATCTTCGCCGCGCTTGAGTGATTTCAGAACTCTGCTGCCGCCGAGGTAGAAGACCTGCGGGTTGTGCGGCGAGAGGAAGTACGGCGATTCCCAGTTATATCGGATCTGGAGATCGGCCGAGTCTTTTTTCTGATCGACGCGATACGCGGCGATCTTCTTAAGAGCGTCCGCTGTTGCCGGTCGGAGTGGGTCGCCTCTTACGATCGCGATCGAATCCTCCCACATGCGATAGCGCTCGTTCCACGTCGGCTTGTTGACTCGGCCGCGCTCGCCCGTCTTGAGATTCGTCTGCTGGATGCCGGCGTTCTGCGATTCGCCCCAGACCATCGAAGGATCCGTAGGATCCTGAGCTGTGTAGAAGCCGTCGCCACCCGAGATCGTGTACCAGTACGTGTTGTTGCTGGGCGTCGATCGGCGTTTGCTCGGTCCGCACCAGGCCCCGTTGTCCTGCGCGCCGGAGCAGACGTTGTATGGAATGGCGTAGTCGAAGCTCACGTCGTAGAACTGGCCGATCGGCAGGTTCTGCGGATACCAGAAGTTGCCGCCGCGGTCATACGTGATCGCGATGCCGCCGTCCATGCCGACCACCCAGCGTTCGCCGTCGTTCGGATCGATCCACACGGCGTGGTCGTCGACGTGGACTCCCACCGTCGCGTCCATGTTCGTCTTGCCGCCGTCGTTCGACACCTGCATGGTCGTCGACGAGAAGTAGACGCGGTTCTCGTTCTTCGGATCGACGCGGACCTGCGAGTAGTAGAACGGACGAACGTCGATGTTGTTCATGTGCTGCCACGTCTTGCCGCCGTCCGCCGAGCGATAGAGGCCGTTCGCGGTTGCTTGGTTCGCCGGATTGAACTTCATCGGACCCGGCTCCATCGACGCGGCTTCGGTCAGCGCGTAGACGACCTGCGGATTCGAGCGCGAGATCGCGATGCCGATGCGGCCCTTGGGGCCTTCGGGATACCCGCTGCCCTTGATCTCCGTCCACGTCGCACCGGCGTCCGTCGACTTGAAGAGACCCGAGCCGACACCGCCCGAAAGGAGCGAGTACGGCGTGCGGTAGCGCTCCCACATCGACACATAGATCACGTCGGGATTCGACGGATCGATCTGCACGTCGATCGCGCCCGTCTTATCGTTCGCCGGCGCCTTGATCAGCTTCCACGTCGTGCCGCCATCCGTTGATTTATACAGCCCGCGCTCGCCGCCCGATTTCCAAGCTGGCCCAAGTGCAGCGACGTACACCGTGTTTGCGTTCCGCGGATCGACCTGGATGCGCCCGATATGCTGGGAGTTCAGGAGGCCGATGTGGGTCCAGTGGAGCCCGCCGTCGGTGGACTTGTAGACGCCATTCCCCGGCTCGATGGTGTTTCGCGAGTTGGGTTCGCCGGTTCCCGCATAAATGACGTTCGTATCAGACGGCGCGATGGCCAGCATGCCCATGGCGACGACGTCCTTGTCGTCGAACACGGGGCGCCAGGAGATGCCGAAGTTGGAGGACTTCCAGATTCCACCTCCGGCGGCGGCGACGAAGAGGGTCTTGGACGGGGACGGGATCCCCTGAACGTCCGAGACGCGGCCCATGAAGTTGGACGGGCCGATCTGACGCCATTTGAAGGCGTTCGTGACGGTCGTATCGAGGCCTTGGGCCGAGACTTGGCCGGACGCCAGCGCGACACCGGCGGCGGCGGCGGCGAGCAAACGCGATCGTTGCATACGGTTCCTGCGGATTGGAGGGAGTGTACGGCCGGGCCGTTTGGTGGGGGCCCGGGCGTTCTACGACAATAGCGTTACGACACGGCCGGGGGGAGTGTTGTGGCCGGCGTGAAACGGCGCGGGGTTCCGGGTTTCTTGGGGGGGGCGCGGGGTGGGGCTGTCCTCCGCGGACGCCCCGCAGTATTGCCGGTACTGCCTGGCAATACTACAAGCGCTTCGCTGCGGACAGCCCCACCCCGCACCTTCCACGGACTGGACCTCGCCTGTTGCCCGGGTGCCATCCCCGGAGGGTGCGCACTGACAGCGCGCGGGCGCGTTGCGCCGCGGCGGCTTTCCAAGCCGGGGGCGCGTGGTTCCGAGTGGGGGCGCGCGCTCCGAACCGACGGACGACAACGACCAAACGGGCTTCGTATCCACGCGGGGGCAGCGCGGAAGACCCCGGGCGGCTCAGCGCGTGTGTCTCCTCGCTGAGAACGCGCACGGCTCACCGTTCCCAAACGCGCGTTCCGACCTCGACCACCCCGGGCGGACTCCACGTGCCCGCCAACACGGAGTCGGTCGGCGAGTGGATTCGAAGCACGAGATAGAAGCGACCGGCCGGAGTGGGGAGCCAGTTCGACTGCATGGGTCCGGCGATCGGCTCGTGCTGGAAGAAAATGTCGAGCGAGCCGTCGGCGTTGTGCGTCACCGGAGTTTGCTTTGGGCTGATCGCGTAGCGATGAATCGCGTTCGGCACGAGAGCGTGTGCCGAGTCGTACATCGTGATCGACCAGTACGCTTTTGCCGGCGGCTCTTCTCCCTTCGCGAAGTGCATCACGTAGCGGCGCGTCCCATCGAGCGGGTGCTGCGCGACGTCGGTTCCGGCTATGTCGTGGACGACGTCTTTCGGCAGGCTTCCGTCGAAGCCGACGATCGCCGCGTAGGCGCGGAAGTCCAAGTGATCGGTGTACGCGCCCAAGTTGTTCGACGACGTCCAGCCATGCACGATCGGCAGATTCGTCTCGACGGCCATGATGCGCTGTTGACCGAGCCGGGGAACGATGGAGAGAATCTCGCTCGCGTGATTGCCCAGCTTGGTGGGATCGAATGGCTGGCCCGCGACGATGCCGATGCTCGCCATCTGCGCGACGATCACCGAATCCGTAGACGCGGGCGGATTCGCTTTCATGAGCATCGCGAGCTGGTTGAAGAACGCCGGCGCGTCGAGCGCGTTCACCTGCGCGCGAATCGGCGTCTTCATATCTATGGAAGGGTCGACCCGAGACGGGTCGACCCGTGCCGACGGTCTGCCGTACGCGCCGAGCGGAACGAGCGTGTACTGCCGCTGGAGTGCGCGAGCCTCCCGCATGTCCGTCGGTGTCGCTTTGGCGAACGTGCGGCCGAGGATCGCCACGAGGTTCGTCGGCGCGCGGATGAACGTCGCGCCCAACGTATCCTGTGAGCCCTTCCAGCCGGGACCGGCGATCAAGAACAGCTGCGTCCCTTTCCCCGCCGTGCGCGCGCTCGGCGATTCGAACACGTTCATCCACCCGCCGAGCATCGGCATCACATAGTAGCGGCCGTGTTCGTCGGGGAGCGAGAGCACGTACGGCTGACGCTCGAGGTCGAGCCACGCGATCGAATAGAGGGTGCTCGGGCTCGGCGTCGGCCAATCCTTGAACGACGGATCCGGATAGCTCGGCATGTTGGCGAACTGTCCCACCGGCGCGCGCGTTTCGCCGGCGGACGACACGTTGGTCATCACGCGCCGCATCCGGTCCATGGTCACGAGCGGGTACCCGTACACGTACGCGTCGAGCGCGATCCGTTCAGCGTCCGCCTTCGCCGCCGAATCCTTGGCCACCGTCGAGTCCCGCTTCCATAACGTGTCCGTCTGCGCCGCCGCGGCCGACTGCGACGTGGCACCTTTCTGCGCGTCGACGCCCTTGCAGCTGTTGAGCACGACGAGCAGCGCGACGCCCGTCGCGCACAGGCGCGTGCGGTTCCGTGTTCCGCGGGGCTCGGGGCGCTCGGGGTGGGACTGTCTTCCGCGGACCAGTGAAGTATTGCCGACACGGCCCGGCAATACTTCCTCGGCTCTGCTCCAGACAGTCCCACCCGCTCGCTCGACGCCCGTGTTCGGCCGGCGAAGGCGAGTCCGCGGCTCGCGCACACGCACACGCACACGCACACGCACACGCGCGCGCAGACTCAGCGCTGCGCCTTCGGGAATTCGTCGACGATCCTGTCGACGGTTTTCTGAATGACGTACGCGTAGTCTTTCGGATTGCTCGGGATCGGTGCGAGACCGGTGCCGCGCCAGACGAGTGAGTCGTTGTGCGCGTTCACGACGTCGACGACGATCGTGCCGGCGGGATACTCGATGGTCTCCGTCGAAATCTTGCGACCGTCGGCCTTGTAGCCCTGCTCCGAGGCGCGGGTGCTGACGACGGATCCGGTGCCGGCGTAGTACGCGACGTAGAAGTCGACAGGACCTTGCGCGGCCTGATAGCCGCGATTGGCGAAAGCGTCCGCCAGATTCTGCCGAATCGCGATGCCGACGGGCGACGTCGGAGCCATCGGATCCATGTCCAACACGACGCTACCGGCCGCTTGGTTCTTTTCGCCGGGCACGACCACCCCTGCCCTGCGTTGGACGCGCGCGTCTACCGGAAGCGACTTGATCGCAAAGGTCCTGAACGTGGCGGGCGCCGCGGAGTCCACGGTCACCGTCGCGACGCGCACCGGGCTCGAGTTGCATGCGACCGCGCCGGCCGCGGCCACAACCGCAATCGCGCACGCGCCGGTGATGACGAGGCGTCTCGGGTCAAGCATAACTGCGCTCTCACGGAAGAAGACGGTTCTCCAAAAACGCAGCGCGTATGCTCGTCATCCCGGCAGGACTGTCCGCCGGTCGTTGTACCTTGTGCCAAGGTAGTCTGACTGCCGACTGCGCAGCTGACAAAGGGCGCGACTGAATGGGGCGCGACTGATAGAGGCGCACCTGACAAAGGGCGCGAACGGCGCGACTGCCAAGAAGCGTGAACGAGCGCGGCTGCCTAGAAACGCGAGGGTCGCAGCTGCCAGACGACGTTTAGCGGGTGCGACCTTCAGACGACGTTTGGCGGGTGCGCCCTTCGCGCAGTTCGGGAGTCGCGCCGTACGGCACGTGCGGTGCTAATGAGTCGCGTCGTCATCAGCTGCGCAGTTTGCAGTTTCATCGAACTCGAAACCCCAGCAGCGACATCGACTTCACACATGATGTATCGACGGGCCGACTCGGAGCTTCGAGAAACTGTCGCTCCATCGCGTCGACGCACGGGCCGAAGGGCACGTGTCCGCCGGGTGCGATCACGTGGATGCTGTGTGACAGATACCGCGCGGCGTCGGCGGCGAATCGAGGACGTGTCACCGGATCGATCGTGCCCGAAAGCATGAAGACAGGGATGTCGCTCCTGACAGGAGACGAATCGCCGACACCGAGCGGCGCGGTTCCGTGGACCCATTGCCGACACGCCGCCTGCTGCTGACGCACGCGTGTGTCGCCGAGGTAGGTATTCGCGGTCTCGCGCAAGACCTCGGCGTCGGAGATGCGCGGCACATCCTCGAGGCAGGTTTGAGACAGTAGGAAGCCGAACCGGATGGCGCCCTTCGTTCGCTGGTTCGATTCGACGCCCGCCTCGATGAGTGGACCGTAGTCGCCGAGCGCGGCTTGGTGGATCACGAAGGGAATCGAGCGTCCGCCGCCGTAGCTCATCGTGCGAATCGTCTCGGCGATCATCGCCCACGTGAGCTGCGCAGTCGCTTCGCGTCCGCCGAGTGCGGGCGGAACCCGCGTCGTTATTGGATGGCTGCTCGCCGTCTCTCGAAGTCGGGCGAACTCGGCGCGCAGTTTCGGAAATGCCGCGCCGCACGAAGATTCGCGCTCACATTGGGCGAACAGCGAGTCCAACGCCTCCTGCGCCGCCCGCGCGTGCTCCAGTGGATTCTTGAAGCTGACGGGTGCGACGCCCGCGAGGATCGCCGATCGCACCATGGCCGGATGACGCCGCATGAACTCCAGAACCTCGCGCGTCCCTCCGGAGATGCCGTACAGATTTGCCCGCCGATAGCCGAGGGCGACGAGCGCGTCGTACAGATCGTCCATCGCGTTCGCCGTGGTGTACTGCGTCAAATCCGCGTGCTTCTCGAGAGCGGCGCGGCATCTCGCGACCGTCACGGTGTCGAAGACGTTTTTCAGGTAGCCGATCGGTGATTCGGGGGTGCCCGGCAGGTCGCAGTCGAGGCGATCCGCGGCGGGCCCACTTGTTCCCCGCAAGTCGACGAGAACGACGTCGCGGTCTCGCGCCCAACCGCGCGCGTACGCGAATGGGACGACGTCGCTATTCGTCGTGCCCGGCCCTCCGGTAGACACGAGCACGAACGGGTCCGCCGCGGGGGATGCCGACGATGACGGAATTACTCTGACAAAGAGCGGAATCCGCCGCCCGCGTTTGTGCGCGCGATCTTCGTAAACCATGAACGTGCCGCACCGAATCGCGACCGGCACTCCCGCGATGCGGCAGGGTTGAAGCTCGATCGCTTGCTCGCGCAGGTGAGGCGACGGTGCCTGTGCGAGCAACGCGATGAGGGCGGGGAACATGACGAAGAAAGATGGAGTGTAGAAGCGGGGGGAGGAGATGGAGTGGTGTAAATGTTGTGGCCGGTGTTCCGCTGCGGGCTTGGGGCTCGGGGGTTGGGGGCTCGGAGTGGGGCTGTCCTCCGCGGACCACGCGCAGCATTGCCGATACTGCCGGCAATGCTGCAATGGCTCCGCTCCGGACAGCCCCACCCCTCGCCGCTCACCCGGCGGACTCCAGCTCGCGCTTCCCCATGAGGGGGCGCACCTGGGGGCGCGCGGGCGCGTTGCGCCTCGGCGGATTTCCGTGGTGATCGAGTTACTCACTGGCCAGGGGAGGCAGTGCCGAAACGCCCGGGGTCTGGAGCGCGAGCCGAGGAAATACTGCCCAGCTGTATCGGCAGTATTGCACCGGTCGCGCGGAAGACCTTGGGCGGCTCGAGCGCGTGTCGGTCCGAGCGCGTGTCGGTCCGAGCGCGTGTAAGGCTATGAGGCTTTCAGCGCGACGATTGGGTCGACACGAATGGCGCGGCGGGCTGGGAAGTAGCAGCCGGCCATGGCGACGATGGCTAAGACGATGGCTGCGGCAAGAAACGTCAACGGGTCGGTCGGAGTCACGCCGACGAGTAGACTGGCCATGGCCCGCGACGCGATCAGGGAGCCGGCCAGGCCGAGCGCCGCTCCAACCAGCGTGAGCCTGATTCCTTGCTGCATGACGATCCCCATGACATCCGACGGCCGCGCCCCAAGAGCGAGGCGAACGCCGATCTCGTGCGTGCGTTCGCCTACCATATATGAAATGACGCCGTAGATGCCGAGTGCGGCGAGGAGGAGCGCGGTGGCGGCGAAGAGAGCGATCAACTCCATCGAGAGACGTCGAACGGCCAGTGACGCCGACAGCGTTTCGTCGAGCGTTCTCACACCGAATACGGGAAGCGCCGAGTTGAGCGCCTGCACGTGATCGCGCACCGCACGTCCGACGGCCGCTGTCTCGAGACGTCCGCGCAGGAAAATCGCGAGGTGTTTTCCTTCCCGCTGATACAAGCTGGCGTAGAGATGCGGCACGCTCGACGTGGCGAGCGATTCGGTGCGCGCGTCGGCGACGATTCCCACGATTGTCGCCCACTCAGTGGCGCGCGTGGTCAACTTGAGACGTTTTCCCAGCGGGTCGTCGTTGGGCCAGTACGTCCGCGCCATCGACTCGTTGATGACGGCGACCGGCGGGGCCATCTCGGTGTCGAAATCGTCGAGCAGGCGTCCTTTCACCAACGACATTCGCAGCAGATGGAAGTATTCGGGCGTGACCTCCGAGCCGGTGACGAACACCGACTGACCATTTTGCTCGGCGCCATCGATGAGAATGTGCCTCTGGGTTTGGTCTCTCTCGGGGTGGTCGAGGGGAACGGCGGCTCCACTGCCGAGCGCGACACTCTCGACGCCGGGCATTTCCTTGATGCGTCGCATCAGCTCGCGTGCGAACGGCTCTTCGGCGGCGGCCGTCGGATAGAGATCTTCTTTCGGATCGTTCGGATAGGGCAGCCGAGTTCGCACGACGGTCACATCGTGGGCGTCGAAGCCGAGTGGGGCGCGCAACATGGTCCAGAAGCTTCGCGCGAGGAGACCGGCGGCGCTCATCAACACGAGCGAAAGCGCGAATTCGGCGACGACGATCAGCCGGCGAGTTCGGCGTTGCTCTCTCGAGCCGGATGAGCCTCGTCCTTCTTGCTTGAGCACGCGCGTCACGTCGAGCCGCCCCGCGTGCAGAGCGGGCGCCAGGCCGAAGGCGGCGCCGGCGATGAGCGACGCGACCAACGCGAATGACAGAACCTCCCAGTTGACCGTGATGTCGTTGAAGCGCGGAACTCCATCGGGAACGAGACGGATGAACAAACTTCTCGTCGAGAGGAGCAGCGCAATCGCGACAACGCCGCCAAGCGCCGACAGCACGATGCTTTCCGTGAGCAATTGTCTCACGAGACGCGAGCGCGCACCGCCGAGTGCCTGGCGCACCGCGAGCTCTCGGCCACGTGACGTCGCTCGGGCGAGCAGGAGATTCGCGACGTTCGCGCACCCGATGCCGAGCACGAGCACGACGGCTCCGAGCAGAAACAAGAGCGGCTGCCGGAGGTCGCCCATCACGTAGTCTTGCAGCGGAACCAATCGGATTCGCCAATCGCTGCGCGACGGATAGTCCTCCGGGTACTGCCGCCGTAGCGTTTCAACGAGCGCGTCCACTCGGCGCTGCGCGTCGGCGATGGTGAGGCCGGCGTTCAAGCGCGCGATCGCTCCGGGGAACAAAGGGGTGCGTCGAACGACCGACTCGTGGCTCAACGGTGCACCGCTGAAGCCGAACGCCGACCATGTGTCCGTTGCCCTCGCTCCGCGCGTCGGCTCTGGCGGCTGGAAACCCGACGGCATGACGCCGATGATCCGATACGAATCGGAGTCGACCTGCACGATTCGGCCGATGACGCTCGAGTCTCCGCCGAACGCTCGCTTCCAGAGTCCGTCGCTGATGACAGCCTGTTCGTTGAAACCCGGCGTCGCGTCGGCCGGATCGAACGTGACGCCGAGCTGCGGCTTGACGCCGAGCATGGCGAAGTAGTTGGGCGCGACGCTCATCTGGCCGACGCGCTGCGGACGCGCGCTGCCGGTGAGGTTGTTGTCGTCGAACCACATCGGCGAGATCTGCTGGAAGATTCCGGAGCGCTGAAGGTCGCGCCACTCGGGCGTCGACATGCCGACGTCGCGCGCGCCGCCGCCGACTCCGGCGAAATCGTCTTCGATGCGGACCAGTTGCTCGGCGTGTGGGAACGGCAGCGGATGCAACAGCGTCGCGTCGACGACGCTGAAGATCGCCGTGGTCGCGCCGATGCCGAGCGCGATCGTCAGGATGGACACCGTGGTGAAGCCCGGCGCGCGGCGCAGCATGCGAAGCGCGAAGCGCACGTCCTGCACGAGACGCTCGAGCCACACGCCGGCTCGTCCCCACTGGTCGCGCGAGATCTCTTGCACGAGCCCGGGGTTTCCAAACTCCCGCCGCGCCGCCGCCCTCGCTTCCCACGGCGCCTCACCGCGCGCCACGCGATCGGCCGCCGCCATCTCGATGTGCGCGCGAAACTCATCGGCCAAGTCATCGGTCTGCCGGTCGCGATTCCATGGCCATCGAAAAACGCTCATCGCTCCTCCGCCGCCGGCGGCGCCATGAGCCCCGCCATCGCCTGCGTCAGCTGCTCCCACTTCGAACGCTCGGCGGCGAGCCGAGACCGGCCTTTCGCTGTCAGGCGGTACATGCGCACCCGGCGATCGGTGCTCGACGTTCCCCATTCCTGGGAGATCGCACCTTGGCGCATGAGCCGTTGGAGCGCCGGGTAGAGAGAGCCGGTCTCCACTTGCAGCACATTCGCCGACTGGGAGCGGATCAGCTGGACGATGCCGTAGCCATGGCAGGGGCCCCAGCGGAGCGCTTGCAGGATGATGAAGTCCAGTGTGCCCTGCAGCAGCTCGATGCGAGAGGTCGGCGGATCCTTTGGCGACACGGACGACTCCGGGCGACTAGGTAGACGATCTACATGCAGTATGTAGAGTGTCTACCTAGATGGAGTTCGTCAAGGTCTTGGGGCGGAGAAGGGGCGGGGCCTCGCCATTGGGGGCGCGGGGTGGGGCTGTCCTCCGCGGACCAGCGCAGTATTGCCGACACTGCCCGCAGGGTTGCGTTTGGGATGTTGGGCGTGCCGCTCCAATGCGGGCCCGCGATCACATAGCGCTGCGCGCCGGTTCCGCTCGTTCGCGTCCGGGGAGCCCGGAAGACATTCGTCCACGCGTCGAGCATGGGCATGAGGTAGTAGCGGTCATGCTCGTCGGGCAGCGACAGGACGTAGGGTTCGGCGCTCAGGTCGACCCACGCGACCGAATAGAGGGTGTTGGCGTTCGGTGCGGTGACGTCCCTGAACTCCGCGGTGGGATAGCTGGGCATGTTCGCGAATTGCCCCATTGGCGCATGCTTGTCGCCGGCGGTCTCGACGTTCGTCATCACCCGACGCGTTTGGTCCATGGTGACGAGCGAGTAGCCGTAGACGTACGCATCCACCGCCGTTTGCTGCGGCTCGTTCGTCGCGCCGACCTCGGCACCGACTTTCTTGCAAGAGTTGACGGCGACGGCGGACGCGAACATCGCGAGAGCGCCCGCACGGCAGAACGGATTCGACATTGATTGCCCCCCAGGAGGCCCTGTGTGATCAGCGGGGGGCACCAATTACGCCGGAACTGCCGAACGACGCCGAAGCTCCGGATCGAACGTGCCGTGGGGGGCGGCGACAATCACGAGCGCGGCGGCGACCTCGATGCCGATGGTCACCTCGTCACTGATCGTCTGCTCTCCTGCCGCTTCGTGCCGCCGCCGCTGCCGCTGTTGGCCAAAGCAAGGTCGCCTGAAACCTCATCTGCTCGGCCCCCGCGAAACTGGGGTGGTTGAGGTTGTGGTAGTACTGCATCCCAAAACTCATCGCCTGCGTTCCGATGTGCGTGATCTTCCCGACACCGATCCCGATCGGGACAGTCCACTTCTGTCCGTCGGCCGCGCTCCAATCGGCGGTGATGATCGGAGCGGTCGTGATCGACCAGGCGAAAGGCAGATTGAAGTTGATGAACGGCTGCGTCGTGAACGTGTTGAGGACGTGTCCGTGCGCTTCGCCGCCGATGCGCCAAATGTTGTTCGCCAGCATGCCGACGACCCACGGTCCGGTCGTCACGAGGACGACGGCGGTGGGTCCGAATCCCCACTGACCGGTCCGAACGAAACGGTTGGTGGCAGTCGGAAAAGAGAAGATCGGGCCCGCGCCCCAGGTGAGCTTACCAGGCTTGGCCGGCGTGATGTACGCCTGCTCCTGTATGTCGGCTGTGCCGCCCGTGCGAAAATCGGTGATGACAGGAAAGGTGTCGCTCGAGAACGGAATGCTGACGAACGGGATGATCGTGCGAGAGACGAGCAGCCAGCGCTTGCCCATCGGGAGAGGAAGAACCGGCTGAACGTTCAACACCATCTGACTATTTGGTCCAAGTCCCCCCGCCGTGTAGTAGTTGTACTGCAGCGGAAACGAAACGAGGTTCGCGACCGGGTTCTGCGATGCTTTGGCGAGTTGGTCTTCAGAGGGGCCGCCGCTCGAGCTCTGAGCGGAAAGCGGCGTCGTGAGCACGGCCGCGATCTCGAGAGCAATCGCGAACGGGGCGAGCGTGCGGATCAGGGGGCGGGGACCGTTGGGATCGTTTACCATCGGCACATCTCGAAATGGAGAAATGCTTTTTATGAGCGTCCGCGGGCGCAGGCGAGGGGACTTTGGTAAACGGGACTTCCCCAACGATCGCGCCTCCATCAGCTGCGAAGTTGCAGTCTCGAGTGCGTCCAAAGTCGCATGTCTTTCGGCCAACGTGACGCCAATCTTCCGCGCTTCTCTGCTTGGATTGGCCGATGAGGCGGGCAGTAAGGGTGACGTTGACGACCTGCGCCGCGGCGTTCGCGATCGCGGGCGAGCGTGCGGGGGCGCAGATCGACACGAGCGGACACTGGCGCTTCGACGTCACACCGTATCTCTGGATGTCGTCGCTCCACGGTCGCGTCGGCGTCGGACCCGTCGCGACCGACGTCAACATCAGTTTTCACGACATTCTGAAATCACTCAAGTTCGGCATCATGGGCTACGCCGAAGCGCGTCGTGGGCCATGGATGGCCGGCTTCGATGGGATCTACGCCTCGCTCGGCAACGAAGCCGTGTTCGCGGTCCGCGGCGACACGGGGCAACTCGAGCTCAAGCAGAAGGAGACGATCATCCAGCCGGTCGGCGGCTACACGATCGGCAATCAGATGTGGGCGGTCGACTTCCTCGGCGGATTTCGCTACTGGGATTTGAAGACGACGATCGACGTCGATGTCGCACGGCGGCCGACGAACCCGCATTCGATCACGCAGCAGTGGGTCGACGCGACCGTCGGCGCTCGATTCCGCGCAACGCCGTACAAGAAGGTCCACGTGATCATCGGCGGCGACGGCGGCGGCGGCGGGTCGCACGGGACGTGGCAGGGATACGTAATGGCCGGGTACGACGTGTGGTCGAGAGTCGCGCTCGGTGCGGCATACCGGTACCTGTCGGTGAACTACGAGAGTGATCGGTTCCTGTTCGACACTCGGACTCGAGGATTTGGACTCGGTGCCTCTATACACTGGTAGTCCGTAGGCTCGGCCGGCCTGGCTGGGTTGACGGAGTGGCTTAAACGCGATCGCTGCGGCGCCGGGCACTCTAGTCGTCAGCGACAGGCGGCCGCGACAGGCACGGCGCGAACCAACAGCCGCGCGCGGTGCACTCCGAGTGCAACGAGCACTCGCGTTTTCGCGTTCCCTGGCCTTCATTAGTCACGCCAGTCAGGCCAGTCACGCCGCGGGTCACACCCGCGATACGTCTTCACCATCCGAGACCATGCCGAAAGCAGTCGTGATGTCCGCGCCCCGTGCGCCGCTGACCGTAACAGAGATCAAAGAGCCACAGCTCGAGCCCGGCGCGGCGGTTTTGAGAACTCTCTATTCTGAAGTCTGCGGGACCGACGTCCATCTGCATCACGGGCGTCTCCAGGTCCCGTTCCCGATCATCCCCGGCCACGTCTCCGTCGGCGTCGTCCACAAGGCGCGCGGGAATCTCACCGACATCAGCGGCGAGGCGATCAAGGAAGGGGATACGGTCACGTTTCTCGACGTCCACGAGACGTGCAACAATTGCTGGTACTGTCTCGTCGCGCGGCAGCCGACCAAGTGTCCGAATCGCAAGGTCTACGGCATCTCCTACAGCTCGAACGAAGGGTTGTTGGGCGGATGGGCGGAAGCGATTTGGATGAAGTCGGGCGTGAAGATGATCAAGATTCCGAAGGATCTCGATCCGGACACGTTCATCGGCGGAGGGTGTGGACTCGTCACCGCACTGCACGCGGTCGACATGGCGCAGATCCGCCTCGACGAATCGGTCGCGGTGCTCGGCGTCGGGCCGGTTGGTCAATCGTGTGTCGCGTTTTCGTCGTTGTCAGGCGCGGGTGAGATCATCGCCGTCGGCGCGCCGAAGGATCGGCTGGCGTTTGCGAAGCGGATGGGGGCGACGCAGGTGTTGGGTTTGGATATTCCGCCCAAGGAAAGAGGTGGACAGGTGAACGGGTGGACGGGTGGACGGGGCGTCGACGTCGTCATCGAGGCGAGCGGATCGGCGGACGCGGTGAGCCAAGCGCTCGACATGGTGCGCGACGGAGGACGAGTCGTCGTGTGCGGGCACTACACCGACAACGGCGCGATCGAGATGCATCCGCACTGGCAGCTCAACCGGAAGCACGTCGAGCTCAAGGGATGCTGGGGGTCGAGGTACGATCACTTCCATAGAGCAGTGTCGTTGACGGCGCGGTTCGGTGCGTTGAAGCCGTGGAGGGAGATGGTGTCGGGACGGTTTTCGTTGGAGAAGGCCGGGGAGGCGTTGGCGGCGGTGGAGAAGAGGACGGCGATCAAGGCGGTAATCGTCCCGAATTGAGGCGAAAGAGGCGAACGGCGTTGCATCGTGCTGACGCTGCGTGGGTCGCAGGTCTCAGACCGGCATCGAGGGGTCAGCGTCGAGATGTTGAAGTTCAACGCAGCTCTCACCCCTCTTGTCTCGATGCTTTATGCTCGATGCTGGTCTCACGCCCCGGGCCGCCACGCCAGAACTCAGTCCGACCCGCCCTTACAGCCCGTAAACAATCGACCACTATCCCGTCAGCCGAACTAAGCGTACCCTGAAAGCGTGTACACGACCTGTCTCTTCTGTCACTCCGACCTCGGCGCCAACCACTTCTTGCCGACGTTTCCGGTCGGCCGCCGGCTCGCGTTTGACACCAAGAAGGGCCGGCTGTGGGTGATCTGCACGCGGTGCGGGCGATGGAATCTCACTCCGCTCGAGGAACGCTGGGAAGCGATCGACGAGGGTGAGCGGTTGTTCCGCGGAACTCGTCTGCGGATGTCGACCGACAACATCGGGCTCGCGCGTTTTCGTGGAAGCTTCGAGCTCGTTCGCATCGGTCCCGCGCTGTTGCCCGAGATCGCGAGCTGGCGCTACGGCGCTCGCCTCGCGCGCATCGAGCCGGATCATGAGCATCAACGCGGACTGATCACGCGCGGTGCTCAGCTCATCGTGCGCGGAGTCGCCGGTGCGCTGGTGCATTACGCGCATGCGGTCGGGCTGAGCGACGACGCGGTGCTGAGGATGCGCACGTTCCGTCGCAAGAATGGAATTCTGCTCCGCACCGGCGACGAGCAGGGCCACACGGTTACGGTTCGCTACTCGCACCTCGGCGCGGCGGAGCTGGTGCGTCCGGAGCTCGATGCGCCGTGGCAGCTTCGTCTCCACCACGACAACGGAATCGCGACGCTGTCGGAGTCGCCCGCGCTGCGCGTCGCGGGAAAAATGCTCGCCACTCTCAACTTCGGCGTCGCGAGCAGCACGGAAGTGTCGCACGCGATCGACAAGCTCGACGAAGCCGGCGATCCCGAAGGCTACTTCACGCGCGTCGCGTCACTCGCCATGCGCACGTCGTGGGGCCGATTTCCCGATGCGCCGAGGCGGGAGGAGACTCCGCCGAAAGGCTCGTTCTCGGAGCGGCTCGCGCTGCAGTTGGCGAATCGGTCGTTCTGGGGGCGCGGCGGGACGGGAAGCGACGAACAGACGCCTCTATATAGGTTGCCGGCTGTCGATCGACTCGCGCTGGAAATGGCGGCGAACGAGGACATCGAGCGAAAAGCGATGCGCGGCGAGCTCGATGCGCTGCACGCGGCGTGGCAAGACGCCGAGCAAATCGCGGCGATCGCGGATGAGCTGTTCTCGGATGGAGTGCTCGAGGAGTTCAAGAGACAGTATTACGCGAGAATCGCAGCTGCTGAAGAAAGCTGACGGCGCAGATGCCGAACGGCGCTGACTTCCGAACGGCGCACACAAAGAGCGCGGCTGCCGAAAGGCGCGAAGGGCGCGACTGCCAAACGGCGAGAAGGGCGCGACTGCTAGACGGCGAGAAGGGCGCGACTGCTAGACGGCGCGAAGGGCGCGACTGCCAAACGGCGAGAAGGGCGATTTAAACGGCGCTTGACGGTCGGGCCGTTTGTCAGCTGCGTCGTTTGCCTTCGCCCGACAAGGCGAAGGCTCTTATCGCAAACGAGTCCAGCGCTGCCGCGTCCGGGATGATTCGCGCGGCTCGGGCTCGCAATGAGTCGGCGGCGTTCTTCCGCCCGTCGAGCAACGCAATTCTGCGCAGATATACGATCGACTCGAGGTCGGACGGGTCGAGCGCGAGCGCATGCTCGAACGCGTTTCGCGCCTGGATTACCGACCGGCTGCGCAGCGCATCCGTCCCAAACAGTTCCTTTCCAAACTCTCGCCACGCCTCGGCATCATCCGGATAGTCGACGAGGATCGATCGGTACGTCTCCTCGGCGGCGACGCTCAATCCGCGATTCCACGCGGCGTAAGCCGAGATGAGCCGTTGGTCGCGGTCCGGAAGGTCACCGGCGTAGCGGACCGCGAGATCGATTGCTCGCTCGGCAACCTCGGTGCGCGCACACCATCGGCTCGCAACCGAGAGCCGATAATACGCGATAGCGAACGTGGTATCGGCCATCGTCGCGTCGCGAAACGCGTCGGCCGCGGCGGCGAAACGTCGCTCGCGCAACGCGGCCGATCCGCGCAAGAACGCCTTCATCGCGACGACTGACCTCGTGGAGAGAGCGGCCGACTGGAGAAGGTGATCGATCGGCCGATCATAACGCGCGGCGACGAGCCGCGCGGCGAGGTCGTCGACGAGTCGCAGCAACTGGTCCGGCGCGCCTTCGACGACGACACGGTCGCCGATCGTCGAGCCCGTTCGCGAATCGAGGAGCGATGCCGACAGGCGGATGCTGTTCGAGTCGCTCGCCAAATCGCCCAGCACGTAGAGACCGGCGCCCTGATCGAAGGCGCGACGTCGGGCCGCGCCCACGTCGCCATCCGAGGGCGCGATGACCCGGAGAGAGCCGGCGCCATCGAGATCGGTGCTCACGAGCGAGGTTGCCTCGACGGCGAGCGAGGAATCACTCGATTTGTAAACCCGGAGCGGGAGGACGGCGACGACGTTCGCGGTGTAGTGAGTCGAGCGGGTCCACGATCGCGCGGCCGCCGGAATGACGACGGCCGCGAGCGCGGCCACGACGATCGCCGGTCGTCCCGCGAGTCCGGCAATCGCTGCTCGCCACCGACTCAGCGGTGCGGCCTCGCGCTCCGTGGCATTCTGCTCGGCGAGCGCGGGTTGTGCGGTCGGCGACGAGGAAGTGAGCAGGCGACGATGCGGCACCTCGGGCGCGGCGCCGTTCGGGTGCTGAAGCGCCGTTGTGTATCGGACGACGCTTTCGTCGGGCTCAGCGTCGAGCTCGGCGCGGAGGAGCTCCGCGTGGTTGCGAGCGGCGATGAGAGCGCCGGTCCGGTCGCCGGCGTTCACGAGTGCGCGGAGAAGGCCGAGCGCGTTCCTCGCGCTGAGCGGATCGATCGCGTTGGCCGCGCGCCACCGCTCGACGGCCGAGGGATGATCGCCCTTCGCGGACGCGCGTTCCGCGAGACGCTGCAGCGAGGTGAGCGCAAGGTGCCGCAGTCGAACGCGCTCTCCGTCGGCCCACCGTTCGAAGGCGTCGAGTCCCGCGATGTGAAATGACTCGAGAAACGGCCCGGTGTAGAGAGGGGCGGCGCGTTCGAGATCGCCGATGCGCACGGCATACTCGAAGTCCCAGAGGTCGACCTCGAAAAGAACCGGGTTGAGTCGAAAACGACCCGCTTCGTAGATGATCTCGCCCGCACCCAGATCGCGCCGAATCCCGAAAAGGATTTGCCGGAAGCTGTTATTGGCGCGGAGGGTGTCGCTCTCCGGCCAGAGCAGCGCCAGGATGCGATCGCGCTCGACCCCGTCCGCGCCCGCCACCGCGGCGATGCTCAGCAGAGCGAGCGCGCGCCGGCTGCGGTGAGTCGGCGAATTGCCGTCGCCGATGGAGAGGCCTCCGAGCGTGTGAAGCCGGAGGGAGCGAGGGGGAATTGTCACAATCGGCGCGGCGTCGCGCAAATAACGAAGGACTAACGGCGGGTTGATGGCGCTCCGCTAAAATGGCTGTCCCCATTGGGGAGGGCAAGATAGGGCTCCCGGAGCTTAAGGGATCCTTAACGATGATTTCGCCAGTCAGGCGATCTCGTCCATTTGGTCAGGAAATTCGGTTGGCCCGGAAGGCGGGCGGCGCTGGCGGGTTCGGATCGAGGGATACACAGATTAAAAGAACCTTAACAAAGAGAGTTGTGATGGTACCTCGGGCGTGGCACCCCGGCCAATGAGGTCGGTTCGTAGAGCCCAGGTCTCGATGCATGAGGCGAGGCCGCTGCGCGATCGACGAGGCGTCGGGCCGGCGACGACCAACAACCGGCGACCTTAATTCGTTGGGGGGGTAGCGGTATGAGGAAGTTCTACTTGTTGGCCGCGGGGGCGATGACGCTCCTAGTTGCGGCGGCGTGTTCGGATCGCACGGAGCCAACCGAGGTCACGCGGAGTGCGGTCAAAGCTCATTCTTCGCACGACGCGGCCCCCAGCGGGGCGGTGTTCACGTCAACAAATCCGGCCGACGATCCAAACGTCTCGCTGAGTTCGATGCATGACCTGTGCACGAACGGGCTCGACTCGAGCCCCGTCAACAACTGCAACATCTACGCGCAAAAGGCCTATGTCTGGCTGACGGGCGGCCCGGCCAGCGCCGCCTTAAGCGATGGTATTTACGTGTTTGCCGTCCTCGATCCGAGCGGCCAGGGCGACCCCAATGAGTGCGCGGCCGAGAATCTGTCGGACGCATGCAATGGCGGCGGCGGTGACGTGTGGTCGCATCGCGTGTTCTCCATCAGCGGCGGCGTGATCACGTATCCTGCCGCCGGTTTTCCGGGAGGGCACGACTACGATGGCGCTCGACATATGGTGCGGCTGCTGCCCTACGACAACACGTCGAACCCTGGCGGCGAATACGTTTTCTCAGCATGCAGCATAGGCGCTGTAGATCCAAACGGCCCTGCTCCAGTCCTCGATCCCAGCCAGTGCAAATACGACAACTTCAAGGTGCGGGAAGGCTGCACCGAGGATTGTGGAGGCACCCCACAGGACGCGACGCTCACAACAGAGGTCCACTTAGCCGATCACACCGTGATCGACGGATCTTCGACGCTCTACCTGAGCGCCTTTGGGACGCTCAGCGTGCACGACAAAGCCATCGTGACGTTCGGCGGCGGCGGCAGCCTTCCGGACGGAAGCAGTGTGGTCTTCTATTTCTTTGGGAATAGCTCGTGTACAGGCACGCCCTTGGGTGGGCCCGATTCGCACTCGATTAGCGGGGCTTCTCCCGCATCGTTCGACGGCGGTCTCCCGGAGACGATCAGCCTGCCCGGTTCATACGGGTACAAAGCCTTCTTCTACAGCGGTGACTTGACGCTGGTCACGGATGCCGAAGGCGTCTGCGAGCCGTTCAGCATCGCGGGCCAACTCGGGAAGACGATGGGCTTCTGGGGGAACACCAACGGCGTCGCCTATATCACGGGCCACGGTGGGTACTCGGGCAACGCAACGGGCATTGGCCGAGGGTCGAACATCGACACTCAACAGGAAGCCCTAAAAGTTCTACCGTCCACCCTCAACGCTTGCGGATCGGGCTCGCCGAGCATCTACACGGTGGGCGCGGCGACCACGACGAATCCGCTGAAGAACTGCACGCTGGCGAGCGGAATTAGCCTCGGCGCGTTCAACACGAATGCCGGTCAAATCCTTGCTCTTCATTACAACATCAACCTCGTCCCCACCTTTACTGGGCAGTCGATCGGCGCTCTGGGTTGCAGCGCGTATTTGACGGCCGGGCTAACGGCCTTGAATAGCGTCAACGATGCGTTCGCGGCTGCCGTCACCCTGGTCGACCATAGCGCCAGTGGTGGGAGCACGACGCAGTCTGCGATTGGCGCGATGAACCTCTTGTTGAACTGCCTGAACCGCGAATCGTAGGCTGTACTGAACGAAGAAAGCGGGCGGGGAGACCAAAATCGAGTCTCCCCGCCCGCTTGCTTCGCTTGAAGATGTGGTGATTGACGCGGTTACTTCTTGATGCTGACCGTCAGCGATGAGGAAGCCGTCAACCCGGCGTTGTCGATGATGGTGAGCGTCACTCTATAAGAACCCTTGCCAGAATAAGAGTGCGAAACTTTTGACGCGCTGGTGGTGACGGCGCTCGAGGTTCCACCGTCGCCAAAGTTCCATGAATAAGTTGCGATGCCGTTCACGGCCGTGGAACCGCTACCGTCGAACGCGCAGGTCGATTTAGGGCATCCATTGACCGAGAAGGTCGCGACCGGTGGGTGGGACGACGGCGCGGGGGGCGGCGCAGGCGTCGAGGTCGTGTCAGGTGGCGGCGGCGGAGGTGCGACCCCTGTGATGTTGGAGTTCAAGAGCAGATTGGCCGTCCCAGTCGTCACACCGCTAACGACGCCTGGTATAGCGCCGCCCAGAATGGCGGCCGCGGTTTGTGCTGGCGACGCGGACGGGTACGCAGATAGATAAAGGGCTGCCACGCCAGCCACATGCGGAGCGGCGACGGACGTCCCGCTGGCTACTGTCGTCGCAAGATCGCTGGTATTGGTCGCAGTCAGGATCGCCGACCCTGGCGCAAAAAGATCGACGCAAGATCCGAAATTCGAATAAGAGGCCTGGACGTCGTATGAGCTCGTGATGTCTCGCGTCGAAGCAGCCACCGTCAGCGCATCGGTCGCACTTGCCGGCGAGTAGTTGCAAGCATTGGCCGCGTAGTTTGCCGCGGCAACGGCGTAGACGACTCCTGCCGCGATGGAATTCTCTACCGCCGCATTGACCGTCGACGAGGTGCCACCGGCAATGCTTATGTTCGCGACGGCTGGCAGAACGCGATTCTTCGTAACCCAGTCGATGCCGGCGACCAGCGCGCTGTAGGCGCTATAGCCAGAACAGTCGGCCACGCGGACCGCGTACAGCTTTGCCGCCTTCGCGACACCGTAGGTTGCGCCACCGGCAACAGCTGCGACCTGCGTGCCGTGACCGTAGCAATCGCTGGTGCCGTAACCATCATTGATCGCCGTGTAAACGCCGAACGCTCGGCCGCCGAACTCCACATGGGTCGTCCGGATGCCGCTGTCGATGATGTAGACGTTGACTCCGCTGCCGTCCGCGCCGTAGGAGTACGTTCCGTCGAGCGGCATATTCCTCTGGTCGATTCGATCGAGATTCCAAGGCGCTGACAATTCTGTCCCGGAAGCTTCGAGTTGCATGAGCGCGTCCTGCTCGATGTTCGCGATGCGCGGGTTGTGTTGCAGCGCGTCAATCGCTTGATCCGGCAGTTGGGCGGCGAACCCTTTGATCGCGGCGTCGTAGGTGAAGATCGGCGATCGGCCGTACTGACCGGCGATCTTGTTTGCGAGTCCCTGCGCGTCGTTTACGGAGTCGACGAACGTGATGATGTACTGACCCGGGATGGTCTCGGCGTTCGCTGCGGCATTCTTGAGCACCGACGATGCATTCGTGGGCGCGGCGGGCATCGTGGGCTCGTTCGCGCAAGCCCAGAGCAGCGAAGCTGTGAGGACCGCCGCGGCATTGATGACAACGGCAGGCCACCGGCGTGCGTTTGTCTCGCGCGATTCGGCGGCGGTTCGAGTCGTGAACATTGTCTCCCTCAAGCTCTCGAGTCGTTCGGCGGCTCGACTGGCGTGGCGCCATCACGGGAGGAGGGCGCGGTAGCCTCGTAGCTTTGCGTCGCCGGTTTTCACCGGGTTTGCCGTTATCGCGATCAATCCCGGTTTGAGGGAAGGCGCGTGTCCAAATGTTCGACGGAGAGAGCGATGAAGCCGTAACTGAAACGGGGTAAACGATCTGGATACAAAACGTTCCAGACAACAGGCCACGACAGGACATTGGACGGTGTGCGCTATGACGATGGCATAGCGGCTGAAGAGACGAGTTGTGCGGAGTGGTCCGCGTCACGAAACGCAGCAACCAGCCCTACCGAGCACTGTCAGCCCTCCGGATATTGCGATGGTTCGCTCCCCGGAGCCTGAATGCGCGCTGTTGCGTTGTTGGTCATCGGATCGTTCGCGGTAGCCTGCCAGAACTCATCGTCACCGCCGGCCAAAGCCGGTTCGTCAGGCGCCGCGATCGCCGTCGCTCCCCCGAACAACAAGGACGGCGAGTGGCTGATGCCCGGCCGAGACTACGCGAACAGCAGGTACAGCAACCTCGCGCAGATCACGTCGGCCAACGCCAAGGACTTGCACGTCGCGTGGACCTTTTCGACCGGTGTGCTCCGCGGCCACGAGGGGCAGCCGCTCGTCGTCGACAACACGATGTACATCGTCACGCCGTATCCGAACGTGGCGTACGCGTTGGATCTGACGCAGCCGGGATTCCCCGCGAAATGGAAGTACCGGCCGGAGAACGCGCAGGCCGCGGTGGGTGAAGCGTGCTGCGACGTCGTGAATCGCGGAGCGGCGTACGCGAACGGCAAGATCGTGTACAACCTGCTCGATGGGCACACCGTTGCCGTCGACGCGGCGACGGGGACGGAACTGTGGCGGGTGAAAATGGGCGACTTGAATCGCGGCGAGACGATCACGATGGCGCCGATCGTCGTGAAGAACAAAGTGATCGTCGGCTCCAGCGGCGGCGAGATGGGAGTGCGCGGCTGGATCGCGGCGCTCGACCTCGAGACCGGAAAGCAAATCTGGCGCGCGTACAACATCGGACCGGACCCGGACATCAAGGCGGGGCCGAGATTCAAACCCTACTATAAGCAAGATCAGATCGCGAATTCGGGGACGGCGTCGTGGCCGGCGGATTCGTGGAAGGTCGGTGGAGCGACGGTCTGGGGGTGGGTGTCGTATGACCCCGAGCTCAACCTGATTTACCACGGCACGTCGAACCCGGGGCCGTGGAACGGCAATCAGCGCCCTGGCGACAACAAGTGGAGCGCGGCGATCATCGCGCGCGACGCGGACACCGGCGAGATGGTCTGGGCGTTTCAGCCGACGCCGCACGATGTCTGGGACTACGACGCGGTGAACGAGAACATCTTGGTCGACCTGCCGATGAACGGCACCACCCGAAAGGTGCTGGTCCACTTCGACCGCAACGGCTTTGGGTACACGATGGATCGCGCGACCGGACAAGTGCTGATCGCGCAGCCGTTCGTGCCGATGAACTGGTCATCAGGCGTGGACCTCGCGACCGGGCGGCCGAACGTCAACGTCGACAAGGCGACGGCGCAAGGAAAGCACGTGAAGGACATCTGCCCGTCGCTCGAGGGCGGAAAGAACCAACAGCCCGCGGCGTTCTCGCCGAAGACGGGACTCTTCTACGTGCCGACGAACAACCTGTGCATGGATTTCACGGGCCGAGAGGTGACGTATATCGCCGGTACGCCGTACATCGGCGGCGACGCGCCCGAAGTCGGCGGTCCCGGCGGCTACAAGGGCGAGTTCATCGCGTGGGACGCGGTGAACGGGAAAAAGCTCTGGGGCATCAAGGAGCCTTTCCCCGTCTGGAGTGGCGCGCTCGCGACCGCGGGGAACGTCGTCTTCTATGGAACGCTCGACGGCTGGTTCAAGGCCGTCGACGCCGTGAGCGGTAACGTTTTATGGAAGTTCAAGGTCGGCTCCGGGATCGTCGGCGCGCCGATGACGTACACCGGACCCGACGGCAAGCAGTACGTCGCGATCTACTCCGGAATCGGTGGCGATATGGGACTGCTCATCGCCGGCGACGTGGCAGCCAACATGCCGTACGACGTTCGTGAACGCGGCACAACGCTGCCGGACCTGGCCAGATACACTTCGTGGGGTGGGATGTTGTTCGTTTTCTCTCTGTAGGCTGGGAGGCTGGGGGCAAAGCAACAGCCTGAAAAGAACGCGGATTTCGCGGATAAACCACGGATTTCGCGGATACGGCTACAGGCGACAAAAACAAACTCTTTGTGAACTGCCTCGGGGCGTTTCTTGCGGCAGTGACATCCCGTCTAGCTGGTACGGCCATCGTGCCACAAGGAACGCCACTCATGCAACTCTCCTCGACATTCCAAACCGCCGCGGTACTCCTGGCACTAACCGGCGTCGGCGTGTATCGAGCCCAAGGGACGACACGGCCGAACCAACAGATCCATGTGACCGAGATCGGCACGCAGCCGACGTACTTCGTCGAGCATCCGGACAACATTCAGCCGGGGCTCAACCTCCAAGGCCGGCTCGCGACGCTCAAGAATCCGTACTCAGGCAATCCGGCCCGGATCGATGAGGGCGCCAAGCTGTTCGTGGCTTACAACTGCTTGGACTGCCACGGGGCCGAGGGCGCGGGGGCGATGGGGCCAAGCTTACAGGACGGACGCATGCACTTCGGAAGCACCTCCGGTGACATCTTTCAATCCATATATGAAGGGCGCCCGGACGGAATGCCGTCGTGGGGCGGGAGGATCGGCGACGACCAGATCTGGCGGCTCGTCGCCTACGTCGAAACGCTTTCCAAAGGCCACAGCGTCTCGACGGAGAACTTCACCGGAAAGACGATCGATCGAGGAGGACGGTAGTGACGACGACGCGAGTGCAGGACCCGACCACCACGCATCCCGACTACATCGCTGATCTGATTCACGAATCGTATGCCGGCCCGGCCTGGCACGGCCCGTGTGTCGTTGAAGCGCTGGCCGGCGTCGACGCCGAAGCGGCGACCAAGCGCATCGCGCCGCACCGCCACTCGATCTGGGAGCTCGTGTTGCACCTCGCGCACGGACGCCACCTGCTGATCGAGCGACTCACCAACGAAAGCATTCCGCCGTTTCCTCGGCCGATTAAAGAACCCTGGTGGCCCGCGTCGCCGGCCGATTTGAGTGAGACGGCGTGGCTGGTCGATCGCGATTTGCTGGACGACTACCAGGAACGCCTGCTCGCCGCGATCCGCGCGGCCACGCCCGAGCAGCTGGCGCGCGTCCCGGAGCGCTCCGATACGCCGATCGCGAGACAACTGGTCGGCATGGCGCTGCACGACACTTATCATGCAGGGCAGATCAAGCTGATGGCGTTGGCGGCAGGTGTATAGGAGTTGCGTTGACTTCGCAGATGCCGAACGGCGCGACTGACGACGGGCGCAGCTGACGACGGGGCCTGACAACGGGCGCGAAGGCCGCAACTACCAAGGGGCGTGAACGGCGCAACTACCAAGAGGCGTGAACGGCGCAACTGCTCGACGACGTTCGGCAGTCGCGCACTTCGCGTCCTTCGGGAATCGCGCCCTACGGCAGGTGCGGTGTTGCTCAGCAGCGCCGTTCGTCAGCTGCGCAGTTTGCAGTTCATTGGAACGTTTTGTATCACCGACGCCCGAGTCGTGGCGGGTATCACAGCAGGAGAGTCCTCAAAGGCGGGTATTACTCCGCTGGCTCCCTCTCAGCCACGCATCAGATGTCGACGCACACTCCTACGCAGAATCTGACCGAGCGACGGCGCTCGTTCCCGCTTCCCACGCCGCGCTCGTATCGTCGATTCGCCGCCGAGTCGATGTTGTCCATCGAGCGCGTGCTGGGCCGTTCGCGCTACGCCGAGCGGGCCGGCGTCTTCAACAACGCGGAGATGGTGGTGTGGCAGTCCACCCGGCGCTTCTGGCTCGCGGGAGCCGTGGCGGCGGGCGGCATTGTGCTGCGCCTCACGGGCTGGGCGCGCGGGCCGGTCTGGCCGATCCTCGCTATCGCGCCGGCGTACGTCATCTTCGTCGCGCTTTTAACAGTCTTTATTGAAGGACGCGAAAGGGTCACGCGCGTGGCGCTCGTCGTGCTCGCGCTTGCGGACGTCATGGCGATTTATGCGACGGCGCTCCTCGTCACGAGCCCCGCGTACTACGGCCGCGCCCTCCTGCTGAGCCTTCTGGCTCTGCAATTGATGCAGATGTTCTTCCTACGCTCGCCCGCCCTCACGGTGGTCGTCGCGTCGTCAGCCGCGTACCTGGGCCTCCTGGTCGCGGCGGACCATCGCGGCATCTTCATCGACTGGCGCGAGCAGTGCTGGATGCTCTGCGTCTTTCTCATCGTGTCGTTCCACGGGATGATCCTTCAGGCGAGCGCCAACCAGCGCCTCGCCGCGCTCGTCGACCTCTTCGCGGCGGCCCAGCGTGGTGACTTCGGGCGCACGTTCGTGGAATCGCGCAACCGCGAGCCCGACGCCATCACGGTGCTCGGCCGCGCCTACAACCACATGCGGTCCGAGCTCGCCGAGATCGCGTTCACGGACAACCTCACGAGCTGCTTGAATCGCAACGGATTCGAGTATGCGCTCGACCAGATCATCGACAGCGCGTCGCGCCGTGAGACCGAGATCGCGATCCTCGCCGTCGACATCGATCACTTCAAGGCCATCAACGACTCGGCGGGCCACTTGGTCGGCGACATGGTGCTGCGCGAGGTAGCCATGCTGCTGCTCGACGCGTCGCGCGCCGGGGACGTTGTCGGGCGAGTCGGAGGAGAAGAGTTCGTGATGCTGCTCCCGGGCGCCGACAGCGAAACCGCGGGGGTGGTCGCCGAGCGACTGATGGACTCGATGCGCTCGCACACGTTCCGCGTTCCGCAGGGCAACAAGAAGGTGACGATCAGCGTCGGTATCGCATCGGAGCGAATCAGCGAGCCGTACATAGCCGGAGCGCTGAGAGCGCGCGCCGACGAGGCGCTGTACGTCGCGAAACGGCTCGGCCGAGATCGAGTCGTGTTGTGGGCGCCGGGGATGCGATCGAACGCGACGCCACCGTACGCGAGGAGAGTGTCGGGGGCGTTCGGGTAAGAGGGTGGACCGGTGGACGGGTGGACAGGTGGACAGGTGGACAGGTGGACGGGAACGGCTGTGAATGACGAGTTCTAGCCTTGTGGTGGTGGGGGATCGAAGCGTCGGACGCGAGGTCCTTCATCGTCGATGCGTTCGACGGCCCATTCGGCGCGGATGCGAACTCGGCGTGAAGAGTCGTCGAGCAAGGTCCGCAGTTGCGGGAGAGCCTCCTTGGCCCATGGGCCGCGGTCACCGAGGAGGATGATGGCCTTCTCGCGTGTGTTGTCGTCGCGCGAGGCGAGGCTTCGGATCAAAGACGCGTTCGAGGCGTCGTCGTCGAGGCGTTCGCCGGGTGGAACGGCGTGCTTGCAGAAGCGGCAGTAGGTCGCATCGGCGCGAATCGTCTTGGCGCACGACGGACAAGGACGTAACTCGTCGATGAACTCGGCGAGGTCATCCGCGTCTTTCAGCATCAACGCGTGGGGCAGGGCTATGACGAACATCGTCGTGCCGTAGACCCACCAGCCGAACCCACTGCGTCCCTTTCGCTCGGCGATCCATGCCGGGATCACGCCGAGGAAAGGAAGAATCCCCGTAAATCCGAGAAACATTCGTCGACAACCAGCCCGGCATCGGCCCTCGGCGGTCAGCCGAGAGCCGTACACCGTTTCACATGGACATGTAGGCCGTTCGCAGGACGGGCAGTGCGCCAATGAGCCAGATGATGACGCCGAAGATTGCCGCGCGTCCCTTGCTCACCTTGCCCGTCACATAGAGGCCAACCGACAGCAAGATCGTCACCCAGATCGTTATCAAATCCAACCGACCCAAGAACTGGTACATGAGCGGATTCGGTTGATCGGCCGCGAAGAAGCGAGCGGGGCTCAAAGAAATCGCCAGTTGCCCGGTGAGGCTCGCCGGATCCATAAGCAATCCTTGCACTCCGCCAAGGATCGCGCCGAGGACTCGCGGCATGTACGACCAGGCCGCGACGACGAGCGCCGCGTGGAAGGACTGCGCCGACCCGACGACCTTGCCGATGACCCAGGAGACGACCCCGATTACCAGAACTGAGAAGAACATGATTACCGAGAGGCCATAGCGAGTAACCGACTCGCTGATTCCCTTCATCTTCGCCATTGCCTCGGGGGTGAGCTGCGGTTGCTGCGCCGCGGCCTTGGCCATGCCGCGTTGGAACTCGGCGTCAAAAATCGGCTCGAGCTGGTTGAACGTGAAGAAGAAAATGACGCCGATGGCGATCGACACGAACAGCAGCGGCGGCCAGACGCTCTTGTTCTCGTTGCGGCGGAACACGGACGCCGGCGAAAAGAAGATGTCGATCAGGTCTTCCCAGAACGAAGCCTTCGGTGGCGCCGCTGGCGTTGTCGAGGCGGGCGGCGCGGCGACGGAGGACGGTTCGGTCATGGTCGAACTCGCGAGAAGGGGGAGAGGACGGAGTGAGGAGTGCGGGGACGATCCGCCAGGTCAAGCGCCTTGCCCCTGGCTCAACTTAGTCTGCTGCGCGGCTGCGGCTCCCAGCAAGCCCCCAAGCCCCATGGACTCGACGGCGGTGCTGGGCACGAGCATCAAGGCGCCCTTTTCCTTGAGACCCTCGTACAGGATGTTCATCGCCCGAAGGTGCAGCGCGGTCGGGTTGTCCTGGTATGACATCGCCGCGTTCTTGAAGAGGTGCGCGATCTCCACTTCGGCCTCGCCGAGGATGATGCGGGCGGCTTTCTCGCGCGCGGCCTGCGCTTCGCGCGACATCGCGTCCTGCAGTGCGGCCGGGATGATGACGTCACGCATCTCGACCGACTGGACGGTCACGCCCCAGGGCGTGCAGCGCTCGTCGATGAGCTTTTGCAATTCGCTCTCGATGCGCTCGCGTCCGCGGAGCAGGTCGCTGAGCGACGTGCGTCCGATGATGTCGCGGAGCGCGGTCTGGGCCGCCCAGCTCACGGCGCGCGCGTAGTCCTGCACCTCGAGCGCGGCCTTTTCGGGATCGTACACCATCCAGAAAAGCACCGCGTCGACGTTTACCGGCACCGTGTCCGACGTGAGCGTCTCCTCGGCGTTGAAGTTGGTCGTGATGACGCGCTGGTCGATCCACGACGACACGTTGTCGATGAGCGGGACGACCCAGAAGAGCCCGGGCCCGCGCAGTCCATTGTATTTCCCGAGGCGCAGCACGACGGCGCGCTCCCACTGCCGCGCGATGCGCGGCGACAACATGAGGATCAACCCGACGACGATGCCGATGACGATTCCGTGCGGGCTCTTCTGCGCGGCGCTCACTGAGAATCCGACGGCAACGGACAACAGGAGCACGAACACCGCGACGATGTTGAACCGCGCGTTCGACTGCGCGACGTGTTTCGGGCTCGGAGTGCGGACTCCGGTCTTCTTCTTCTTGGTCATGGTCAGGTCTTCTCCGTGGTAGAGCGAGACGTCTCGAACCCCTGGAGGTACTCCACGATCTCCCGGAGTGAGATGCCGACCGCCGCGGCGTCAGCCAGCAGACGGTCGGTGAGCGGCCGCAACTGGCGCTCGCGTTCGCGGCGGGCGGTCGCGGCCTTGGGGTGGCTTGGTGCAGGCGGTGATGCGAGCACGAACGTTCCCACTCCGCGCTGCGTCGCCAACACGCCCGAGCGTTCCAACTCGGCGTAGACCTTGGCGACGGTATTGGCGTTCACCCTGAGGTCCACCGCGAGTTGGCGCACGGTCGGCAGGCGGTCGCCCACAGCGAGCCTCCCCTGCGCGATCGCCGCGCGTATGCTGCGATCGAGTTGCGCATAGATGGGAGTCGGATCGTCAGTATTGACGGCAAACACGTTAGTTTGATTGTACTAGTACAGTCGGGGTTATATCCCTGTTGCACAAGGGTGCTCCGATGCGTAGCTTGGCGACATGTCACGACGACGACTCGTTGCCATCCTGTTATCGGTGTTCGCGTTCCTGTACGCGCTCGTCTGGAACTTGGCGCAGATCTCCCCGGACGACGCGGCGAGCAACCTCCATAAGTGGTGGAAGGATCGCGTGCCGCCCTTCCTGAAGGGCGTCCCCGCGCTGATCGGCGTCATGGGCGTCCTCGCGCTCGTGATCGTGGTCTTGCTGTGGCCGGAGATAAAGAAGCTCTGGCGGTTGATCCGGTCGAGTGGCCGTCGCTTGCGATTCGCATGGCGCGCGTTCGTGTCGGCTGGCAAGGCCGAGCGCGATCTGCCCAAATGGATCAAGCAAGCCAGGTATCAGCGCGCCCGGAAAATCAAACTCGTCGGCGAGCTGACCGTTGATCGCAACCAATGGCGCGGCAAGGCCGAAACGGCGTCGGGCGAATTGGTGAAGATGACGAAGGACCGGGAC